>NZ_JASSVO010000019.1:0-60261 GCF_030541085.1 Marinobacter sp. ST-43 | reverse complement strand
TCAGACAGCCGTTCGGTCAGCGCGAAGCCGACAACGACAAAGTGATCCGAGGGGAATTCGCCTACACGGGCGGTGAACTGCAATCCGCTTGCCTGGGGCATGACTTCGATCCCTGAAGATTATGTTGAACTGACTCATCCTGAGCAGCCCCGATTATAACCACCAGCTTCCGGAATACCAACCAACAAACCGATGGCCTGTTTTAACCAGTTCTCAGTGATGAAAACCCGCGCCTGCGACTTTTGTTGAACCCGGTGAACGGTTAACCTTGAACACCGTCTAACAACAAGAGCAGCACCATGGCACAGTACACCATTGAAATTGATGAAACTTTCGATGTCCCCAGGCGCAAGGCTTTTGCCGTTTTTGCCGACCACCACCGCTTCGGCAAACTGGTCGGCGCACCGGTCAAGCGCATCAAGGACAGCGACCAGGCAGACCCCAACGGCATTGGCTCGGTTCGCAAGATCGGCATTGGCCCGCTGTCTCTTGAGGAAACAGTACTCGGTTTTGAGCCCGACTCTCTGATTGAGTACACCATCAGCAGCATCAGCCCTTTGCGTAATCACCTGGGGCGTATTCTGTTCTCCGATGCAGGCGAAGGCAGAACGCGTATTCAGTACTCCATTCGTTTTGAGGATATTGTGCCGTTTACCGGCAAAGCGGTTCAGGTCGCGCTGGAAAAGGGATTACGCCGTGGTATCAAACGCCTGCCGTCGATGGCGTAAGCCTGTGGGAGTGCAGGCAACAATCGGTTACTTGATGAATATCAGTTAATTGACCTGAGGCAATAATTCATATTTATCAATTCTGTACTCTCCCGCGCAGTTTGCAATATCCGGCCATCAGGCATGCCTGTGGCTGAACACCTACTGTTCTGCGGGAGACCGAAATGGCGGCAGCACCGATTGCTCTCTTCGACAACGGACACCACAAGTGCCTGATGTTCGATTCCCTGGTAACCGGCGAGGGCGTGCAGTCCAACCAGTTCCTGATTGTTGATGGCAAACACGAAGCCCTGATCGACCCCGGCGGAGATCTGACCTACACCCCACTCTCCGTCGCCGCGTCCAAGTACATGAACATCCGCGATATGGACTACGTCTTCGCGTCCCACCAGGACCCGGACATCATCGGCGCCATCGACCGCTGGATTGTTCACACCCGGGCAAAAATCGTTACCTCAAAGCTGTGGGCGCGCTTCTTGCCGCACCTGGTGTCCAGCTACGTCACCAACCAGCTCAGCGGCAGCGTCTACGACCGCATCGTCAGTATTCCTGACGGCGGCGCCAATGTGAGGTTCGGGGAGACTTATCTGCAGTGCCTGCCGGCGCATTTCATGCACTCGGTCGGTAACCTTCAATTCTACGATCCAGTCTCAAAAATCCTGTTCTCAGGTGACCTCGGCGCGTCCATGGGCGGAGAAGACGACCACCAGCCGGTGAAAGATTTCGACAAACACATCCCGAACATGATCGGCTTCCACCGCCGTTACATTGCTTCCAAGAAAGTCTGTCGTCTTTGGGCCAACATGGTTCGAGACATGGACGTGTCGATGATCGTGCCCCAGCATGGCAAGCGCTTTGAAGGCCCGGTGATGATTGATCGCTTCCTTAACTGGGTCAGCGATATGGATTGTGGCATTGATCTGGTATCCCAGGACAACTATCGCCAGCCGGTGGAATACGTGTAACAACCCGGTTCCGCAGGGACGCGGAACCACCTCCCTGCAAAAGCTGCGAAATCAGGCCTGTTGCAATCCGCTCAGGTTCAGTAAAATCCGCCTTTTCACTGAACCCTAGAGGCAGCGAATATGGGCAGAGCCTACCAAAACCGCAAAGAATCCATGGCCAAAACGGCCGCCGCGAAAACCAAGGTTTACAGCAAGTACGGCCGCGAGATCTACATGGCCGCCAAGGCTGGTGGCATCGACCCGCAAGCCAACCTTTCCCTGCGCGGGCTGATCGAGCGGGCCAAAAAAGACCAGGTGCCCACCCACGTTATTGAGAAAGCCATCGACAAAGCCAAGGGTGGCGCGGGCGAAGACTATGCGCCGGCCCGCTACGAAGGCTATGGCCCCGGCAACTGCATGGTCATCGTGGACTGCCTGACCGACAACCCGAACCGCACCTTTGGCGATGTTCGCCTGGCGTTCACCAAAACCAAGTGCAAGATCGGCACCCCGGGCGCCGTGGCCCACATGTTTGATCACTGCGCCATCTTTGCATTCGCCGGCCAGGATGAAGAGGCCGTACTGGAAGCCCTGATGGAAGCCGACGTGGACGTTACCGACATCGAAAGCGAAGACGGCAAAATCACGGTATTCACCCCGAACACCGAATACGCCAAAGCCAAACAGGCTCTGGAAGCCGCGTTTGAGGGCATTGAGTTCGATGTGGACGAGATCCAGTTCCTGCCAAAAACCACCACCGTGGTAGAAGGCGACGACATCCCGATGTTCGAGAAATTCCTCGACATGCTTAACGATCTGGACGACGTACAGAACGTATTCCACAACGCAGAACTGCCGCAGGAATAACCTCTGCTGGCAAAGTGTAGTCACAGCGGCGCGACAGGGCGGAGGTAGCAGGCGTGGAAAAGCCAAAGGTTATTATCCTGAAAACAGGCTCAACCTACCCGCAGATACGGGATCAGTTTGGTGATTTCGACGCCTGGTTCCTCCGCAACCTCAACGGTGATCTTGACGTTACCGTGCTGGATGCCGTGCAAACGCCACCCACGTCTGCTCCCAACGACTGGGCTGGCATCGTCATTACCGGCTCGCCGGCAATGGTCAGCGACAAAGCGCCCTGGAGCGAAGAAACCGCCCGCTGGATAAAACAGGCCGTCGAGGCCAAGGTTCCACTTCTCGGAGTCTGCTATGGCCACCAGTTGCTGGCCCATGCCATGGGTGGCAAGGCAGACTACCATCCGAAAGGCCGCGAGACCGGCACACACACCGTACGATTGCTCGACAGCGCCAGCTCAGACCCCCTGTTCAGTCAGTTGCCGGCAGAATTCCCCGCCCACCTGACCCACAAGCAATCCGCAATTGAGCTCCCTCCGGGCGCTGTACTGCTGGCCAATTCGGCCTTCGAGCCACACCAGGCGTTCAGGGTTGGCGAACATGCCTGGGGCGTGCAGTTTCATCCGGAATTCACCGATGCAATCATGAAAGCCTACCTCGAAGTCCAATACCCGGACATCGTTGCCGAAGGCCTGGACGCCCAGAGCCTGCTGCAGGGTGTTCGTCCTGCACCTGACGCCAATCACTTGCTGAAGCTTTTCGCTGAGTACCTGAACGCCCGCACAATGACCAAATAGTCATGGAACCCGCGCGGCTGTGTGAACGTTTTGTATGTTGAATGAGTACAGATCGCTATCTACTGTACTGGAATACAACTGAGAAAGGAGCCTCACATGAACGGTATCAGACAGCACTTAAGAAAGTTCTCACTGGCCATGGCCGTACTCCTCGCGTTTGCGACCACCTTCTCCATGTCCGCCAACGCAGGCATGGTGGGTACCGGCGAGCTGATCCAGCAGCAACAGGTGGATCTGGACAGGCAACAATTGCTGGAGATGCTTGACGACCAGGGAGTGAAGGCAAAACTCCAGGAACTCGGCGTGAATGAAGCCCAGGTTGAAGAGCGCATCCAGAATCTGACCCCGACGGAACTGGCCGAGTTTGAACAACAACTGGCCGAAGCACCAACCGGCGAAGGTGTTGTCGGTATCATTGTTCTGTTCCTGCTGGTGTTCATCATAACCGATATGCTCTGCGCGACGGATCTGTTCCCCTTCGTGAAATGCATTCGCTGATCCCCAATGCAGCAGATGAACAGCCGTCTTAAATTGACTATGGCCGTCGCTCTGACGGCCATAGTGCTTCTGGCCGGGTGTGCATCAACACCAGACTGGCCTGTCTCTGCCCGGGACAACACCAAACCGGTTTACCCGGAAAAGCTGCTGGAACAGGTGCCCTTCTATCCGCAGGAGAAGTACCAGTGCGGTCCCGCCTCTCTGGCCATGATGCTGAACGCACAGGGGCTGGCGACCAATCCGGACATTCTGAAAGAGCTGGTCTACCTGCCGGGCAAGGAAGGCTCCCTGCAAGTGGAAATGGTTGCCGGCGCACGGGCCCACGACATGCTGGTGTACCGTTTGGAACCGGAACCAGAGGCCATTCTGGCCGAGGTTGAGGCCGGAAATCCGGTCCTGGTTATGCAGAATCTTCGTCTGAGCTGGTGGCCGCAATGGCATTTTGCGGTGGTGGTGGGCTACGACAGCACGGAACAGGTCTTCATCCTGAACACGGATACACGGCGCCACTATGAAATGCCATACAAGGTGTTTTACAACACCTGGAGCAAGGCTGAGCGATGGGCTGCAGTCATTCTGCCCCCCGATCAAACACCCGCAAGTGCTGAAATGCTGCCCTACCTCCAGGCGGCCCACGATCTAGAGACAACAGGCCACACCCGGGCGGCCCAGCGAGCCTACCAAACTGCCATCACGAGATGGCCCGAGCAGCCCACACCGTTAATGGCAAACGCCAACCTGCAGTACCAGCTAGGTCATTTTCAGAATGCCGTGGGCAGTTTCCTGAGGGTGGTCGAGAAGTTCCCCGGGTTCTCCGAAGGCTGGAACAACCTCGCCATCGCACTCAACGATGCAGGCTGTCCGGCTAGAGCCAGACATGCCTCCGAGTGTGCGGCCAGGCTGGCACCGAAACGGTTTAAACCGCTACAGGATGAGGCCCGATCAAACGCGGCAGATGCCGCCGCCTGCCCCCAGATTCCTGCCTGCCCCTCAAACGCCCACTAACAGGCGGTCAGAGGGATTTTCGCAGGAGCACTACGTCTTTCACGGGAATCTCCAGATCCCAGCCATAATGCTGGGCCAGCCAGCGGAATGTCTGCTCACGGTAGAACACCACATGGGTGGGATCGCGCCGATAGTGCCAGTTATCGAAACGGGCATCGTCGGTCTGGAAGCAAGTCATGATACCCAGGCAGCCTCCGGGCCGGAGCAGGCTGTCCAGCATGCGAAACACTTCGGCTGGATGATGCAGATGCTCCACAACCTCGGTACAGGTAATAACATCGTATTGCCGATCCAACGCGGCGGCGTCCGGGTAAAAGAACGGGTCATATAAAGTCATATGCAGTCCCGCTTCCTCAAGCATTCTGGCTAATGCCGGGCCAGGGCCACAGCCGAAGTCCAGCCCCTGCGCTCCGGGTTCAACATACCCCAGCAGAGGCTTGGCCAGCTTTGAAAGAAAACGCCGGTAGCCGGGATCGTCCGCATTGTTGTTGTGCAATTCATAGACGGCTCGCTCCCGGGAGCCGGACAGCCGACACTCGGAGGCCATCACCGTGGCTTCACACTGGCCACAACGGAAATACGTTTGCTGCCCCACTTCACGAAACGGCACCAGTTCAGCGTTTTCACACACCGGGCAGCGCGCTTCCTGCTGCGCGGACGATTGCGGTCTTTCGATCATGAACGTTTCAACCTGACAAAAGTTTCATTGTCATATCCGGCCATGCGGCGAATTTGTGACCGGATGCGTAAAAGCGCCCATCGTGCGCTGCCTATACTGGCACCGAACAGAGAGGAGTCGGCTTGTACCTCTTGAATGATAACAACAGTTCAATTCAAGACTAAATGCCCGGGAACTGCCCCGGCTCAGAGACCGGAACATGGAAACGTCATCTGAACTCGCACTGGAAGTGCCGATCGTCTCGGCTCGCTATGCCCGCCGTTTTGTCCGTTTTATGGAACATCGCGGTGTAAAGCGGCATACCATTCTTGCCAATACCGGCATCACCGACGACATGCTGAATAACCCGGACGCCAGCTTGTCCATGCATCAGGTCATGGATTTGCTGCGCCAGGCGGATTGGCTGATGACCGACGAGCGCGCGGCGTTCGAATTTGGCCAGCAACTGGACCTGCCCAGTCACGGCCTGCTCGGGTTCGCCATGTTGGGCCAGGAAAATCCGCGACGCCTGGTGAGCATGATCGTTCAATACCTGCGCGTTGGCCTGCCACTGATGGACATGGAACTGGAATCGACCGGCTCTACATTCCGCATCCGGCTCATCGATACCTGGGGCGTAGAGGACTTGAGACCCTGCCTGACGAAGATCTATATGGGCAGCATTCACCGTATCTCCTGCCAGGTTTGCAGCCATTTCCACTTCCAGTTTGATTTTCCGTCGTCTGCCTCACTGGAAGACTGGCAGTTGCTGGCCCCCGGGTGCGAGTTCGAATTCGATGCACCGGTTGCTCAGGTAACCATGCCACTGAAAGGTTCACCAATTCCGAAAAGCGAGGCGAACCTGGAGTTCTTGGTAGCCCGTACCCGATGCCATCGAAAACCAGGCAATCTGGAAGCCGACGAGACCGCGATGCAGGTTCGCGAACTGATCATGAGCCAGCCCGGCCGTCCCTGCACCACCGAAAACATCGCCCGGCGCCTGGACATCAGCCCGCGCACCCTGCGCCAGCATCTTGCCAGCGCCGGCACCTCTTTCAGAGAACTGCGCAACGAAATTCGTGAAAGCTTCGCCACCCTTTATCTGAAAGACACCAACGTACCGTTGGAGTCGATCTCCGAGAAGCTGGGGTTCAGTGACCAGGCCGGTTTTACCAAAGCCTATCGATCCTGGACGGGCAAAACCCCCGGCGACGTTCGGCGGCAAGCCCGCTCAAAAAAGTGAACACAGCTCACTTTTCGTTTTGACACCGTTCACGGTTTAGACAATCCCTTCGCCCCTCTCCGCTTTGAACAAAAACGGTGCCGCGACAAGCAATGACCCGCGGCACCCTCTCCCCGTCTAATAACGCTGCACTCATACGTGAACACGTATGGCAAAGGGATCTTTGCAAGTCCGATTGAGCAGTCCTTATCGGTGTTGTCTGCAACCCACTACAACAAATAACGACGTACAGAGGACGAACTCATGAAACTCAGGAACCTCAATACGAGTGTCCGCAAGCTCGGCCCCGCGATTGCCGCGGCGGCTTTGATGGCGGGAGGCGCAGGTAATGCCTCCGCCGAGCAAGTATCCACCGAGCTGGCATTTGAGTGCCCGTTTCCACTCATCGGTGATCAACCGATCCGTGCCACCATCAGTGCTGATATTCCTTCGGCAGCATCAGTGGGAGAAACGATACCGGCCTTCACCGTAGACGCGATCACCGTTGTCAACGACGATGCCCGCACCGGCCTGAAACTGGTTCAATCAGCCACTCTTGAAGGGGTTGCCACCAGCTTCAACAGCGTTACCACACCGGGCAGAACGGTAGAGCAGATCGTCACTCTTGATATACCACCGACACCGGTTCCGGAAACCTCCGGCGAATTCAATGTCCCGGCTACCGGCACTTCACCGGAATTCCTGGTTACCGCAGATGATGTCGGCGAACTGGAAATCAGGGTAGGCGCTCTGCGGCTGGACCTGATCGCGCGCACCGCCAACGGCGACATCGCACCCGCACCAATCGGCGAAATCACAACCGACTGTGTTCAGCTGCCGGATCAGAACAACCTGCTTCAGACAGTGACTGTAGGCGGAGACGTTGTTGAAACACCACGCATCAGTATTACCCCTGAAGACATCAGCTTTGGATCAGTACAGGCTGGCCTCAGTGCGCAGCAGAGTGTGACCATTACCAACACCGGCAACACCGGCCTTGGCCTCAGCAACATCTTCATTGATGGAACCGACGCCGATGTATTCACTGTCACCAATCAGTGCGGCTCCAGCCTGGCGCCCGAAGCTTCATGCGCTGTCGACGTAACCTTTGCTCCAAGCACCGAAGGTACTCGCAACGCTACTCTGACCATCGAATCTACCGATCCGGAGAACGAGTCTGTAAGCGTTCCGCTCTCTGGCAAGGGAACTCTGGCACCCACTCCGGAAATTTCGGTAACGCCGGAATCCGTTGATCTGGGTCGCGTTCTGTCAGGCACCAGCGCAACTGCACAGGTTACCGTAGACAACAACGGCAACGCTGCTCTGCAGATTGACAGCATCACCCTGACTGGCGCCAATGCGGCGGACTTCATTCAGACCAATGACTGTACAACGGTCGCCGCAGGTGAAAGCTGCACCATTGATCTGAACTACACCGCCGGGGCACCGGGTGTAAGCAACGCAACGCTTGTCGTTCGCTCCAACGACCCGGAAACTGCGGAAACCTCTGTCAGCGTCACAGCCGAGTCTTACGAGGAACCGACCGGAGGTTCCGAACTTGAGCTGCTGCTCGGTCTGCAGGGCTCTACTCTGATCAATGCAACCGGAGGCACCCTGCCGCTGAACGGTTCCATTGCCACACTGCTGGACATTGCCTCAGGCACCTTTGAAGCCGATCTGGAAGTACTGCCTACCTCTGGCAACTTCTCCATCAAACTGCTTTTCAGCAAGATCAATGCGGCAGCCAACGTGGAGTTTGAGCAGGCAGAGGTTACCACCGGCACACTTGTGAATGGCAAGTTGACCGCAAATTCCAAGCTGTATGTGAAAGTACCCAAGGTTGCCATCAAGCTTGGCTGGCTGCCAGTTCGCATCGGTGGCGGTTCCGAGTGCCAAACCCGTGAACCGATCAACATCGAACTCAAATCCGTTGAAGGCTCTAACTTCTCCCCGGCAACGGGCGGCGAGGTCAGCGGCGTCTACGAACTGGGCGCTCTGGAGAACTGCGGGCTGCTCACCAGCTTGCTCAACCAGTTCATGACTGGCCCGGGCAACACCATCAACCTTGAGCTCACTCCGCAATTCTGAGGAATTCCGGCATCGCCGGAAGCAGGTTCACGGCTGGCACTAGCTGGCCGTGAACCTTACACGCAGTAAAAACAAAATCAAAAAAAGGAACAATGCAATGAAAAGCCTGAAAAGAAATCTGCTAGCACTGGCTATCATCGGCGCGCCGTTTGCCGCGCAGGCAGAACTTAAACCAA
This sequence comes from Marinobacter sp. ST-43, assembly GCF_030541085.1. NCBI lineage: Bacteria > Pseudomonadati > Pseudomonadota > Gammaproteobacteria > Pseudomonadales > Marinobacteraceae > Marinobacter > Marinobacter sp. ST-43. The sequence goes on along the minus strand of NZ_JASSVO010000019.1, from coordinate 51,290 downwards.
TCGACGATGCTCAGATGGGCAGCATCACCGGTCAGGCCGGTGTCACCATCGAGCTCGAAACCAAAGTAAACATTGGTGAATTCAGATATACCGATGAAGGCTCTCTCGCCATCAAGGACATCAGCATCGGCGGTGCTGGCGCCGGCTATGAAGATGAGATGTTCAAAGACATCGAGATTGGCAGAAGCCTGGCCTTCAAGGATTACACCGACCTGATCGACAATATCAAGATCGAGATCGACGTTGCCGCGGATGGCGACGCCATCATCAACGTACTGCCAATCACCGCAGCTCCTATCGATTTTGGCGTGACAACCGGTGAATGGAGCCTGCAGGGCAACACAGACTCCACGCTGCTGGCAAGCAACTTTTCAATGAGAGGTATCTTCAACAAGGTCGGCATCACCGTGGATACCGCGACCGACAAGCTGACCCTGGACACAAAGGTCGGTATTTCCGATCTGGATATCGATGTCGACTTCCTCGCGATCGGTATTCGTGACCTGCAGCTCACCAAGAATACCTATCTCGAAAAGGTTGCTGACAAAGCAACTGGCGGCAATGGCCCGACCATTCTGGATGCCGCCGCGGATATCGTTGTGGAGGTCTATAAAGACCAACGCTTCGGCAGCTCGGACGATTCTCTGGCGATTGATCTGCAGCAGTTTGACGCAGACATGAAGATTGGCCAGGTTCTGGTGGGCGGAACCAGCATCGGCTCCCTGACACTGGACAACCTCTCAGTGCAGAACACCCGCATGAGAATCTACGGTCACCAGTAATGCACCGAGGGCCCGTTCCGGGCCCTCACTCTGCCAACCCGGCGGCGCGTTTCATTTCCAGATCCAGATCGCTCTCCGCCAAGGGCTCTGAACTGATCAATTCAATCCGCGATTGTTCTCCCGGCTCACAGGGCTGAACGGTCAACGCACCTTCCACCTGATTGATCACTCGCCAGCCATCCAGGGTATGCACAACGGCCTTGAACCGCACCAGGCGTTCGTCCATCGCCGTTGCCAGAAGAGACGCCTCCGAGAATTGAATTTCCGGGTGGATGCGCCAACCCAGACTGTAATGCCCCTGACCACGGTTGGTCATCCGCTGCCAGGGCTGGTCGTCCAGAGACGGTGCCGGGGGGCGAAGATCAAGCGCAGCCCGCTGTTGATGAGCATCCGGGCTGGATACCGGCTGACGCTCCATCTCACCGTCCAGCCACTCGGGCGCCAAATGTCCTTGGCTTGTCGTGTAAACGGCACGCTTCGTCAGGGGCAGTGTGGCAACCCAGTCTTCAAACGCCGAGAGTTGCTGTGCCGTGCAAAGATCCGATTTGTTGGCGACCAGAATATCGGCAGCTTCGATCTGATCCCGGAACTGCACATTCTCAAGCACTTTCGGGTTCTCGAGTTTGCGTGGATCCACCAGAGTAATCACCGGCCCCAACGCCAGGACATCCTGATAATGCTCTCCAGTCAGGGTATCGAGAATCTGGGACGGATGGCCCAGGCCCGTGGGCTCAATCAGCAAACGATCCGGCTTGGCTCTGGCAATCAGCTGATTCAGGCCGATCTGCATGGGCAGCCCCGCGACGCAGCACATGCAGCCACCTGGCACCTCGCGCACCACCGCCCCCTCGGTCTCCAGGATGGCACCGTCAATGCCCACCTCGCCGAACTCGTTCACCAGTACCGCCCAGGTTTCCCCTTCCGGCTTCTGGCGCAGAAGGTCCAGAATGGCAGTGGTTTTGCCAACGCCAAGGAACCCGAGTATCAGGTTGGTGGGAATCGGGCGGGGAATGCTGGACATAATTCTGGCCTCAAAAACGTTATACTATAACAACATTGACCAGGCCGGGCTACGTCCCGACTATGGAGGAGTTAATGCCAAGACTGTTCTTCGGACTGGAAATTCCTGAGTCGATCAAGACCAGCCTCTTAAAGGTAAAAACTGACATTAAAGGTGCCCGCTGGCAAAGCAAAACCCAGCTTCACCTAACCCTGACGTTTCTGGGAGAGGTGGAGGCCGAACAGGTAATCCAGGCTCGGGATAACGCCAGAAAGGTGACCCATACGCCTTTTAAGCTGGAAGCCGCCGGGTTGGGTTGCTTCGGCAAGGAGGAGAGCCCGAAAATCCTCTGGGCGGGAGTCTCCCCCGAGGCAGAACTGAGGGGACTGCAACGCACCCTTGCCCAAAGGCTCATCAACGACGGCTTCACTCTCCAGAATCCCTCATTCAAACCTCACATTACACTGAGCCGCTTTCGGGCTGGCGCAGGCTCGGTGGCCGGGCTGATCGAGCACTACCAGAGGACCCGGTTTGGCAGTTGGCCGGTTCAGGGCTTTGCACTGTTTGAAAGCAGTCCAGGCCAAAGCGGCTCTGTCTATACCGTACTGGAACGCTATCCGTTAACCACCTGAAGCCTCAGGATTGCTCAAGTCGGTTTGCCTCGTAGTCCTCAATCAAGGCTCTGGCGAGAACCCAGTCCTCGTCAGCCACATGCACATTGGTAAAGCCGGCAGCGCCGATCTCGCCCAGTGCACCCTGCAGGTAATGCCCGCCTACGTGCGCCTCTATGTGATTGGCGCGCAGCAGGCCAGCAATGATGTGAGCTTCGGTAATATCCCGGGCCCGATAGGCTATTTGCAAAACAGCGCACTCCTATATGCTTAACGCTGTTTCGACTATAGTCGTCCCAATGCCCTGTGTCTCGCGCCCCAAGGATTGTCCATGCTCTGGTTTCTGCTCGCTGTCGTTACTCTTGTTGTCCTGATCACATTGCTGATCTTCCGGGTAAAGGATCTTTCCGAGTACGACGGCCAGGACTGGGTTATGAAGGAGGTTGCTCCAAACCCGGCTCATGATGAGGTCATAGAACGCATCAAGGACATGGGGCGCGCCTCCCGCGGCCTGAAAGGCAAAGCCCGGCTGATCGCCCTCCGCAATCACCTGGATAGCCTGGGTGAAGGCGTGGATATCGAATCGGACATCCGTCATCAGGATCATCCGCGTGGAGAATGGATATTGGCGCCCGGGGCCGATTCCCGCCGACGTGTGCTCTATATTCACGGCGGTGCCTGGGCTGCTGGCAGCCCTCGCAGTCACCGGGCGATTACCGACCGTTTTTCCCGGATTGCCAATGCTGCCGTTTTTGCGGTTGATTACCGGCTCATGCCCGAACACCGGTTCATGGATGGCATTCGGGACTGCCGCCAGGCCTATGCATGGCTGCTGAATCATGGCCCGGACGGCGAAGCGCCCGTCGACTTCATGGTGGTTGCCGGAGACTCGGCGGGCGGTAGCCATACCCTGTCTCTGCTGGCGTGGATTCGCGACAATGGCCTGCGGCAGGCCGATGCCGCCGTTGCCCTGTCACCCTCCACGGATCTCACGCTGACGGCGCCTAGCAATCGCGAGAATATTCGCACGGACCCACTGCTGGGCCCGGTGTTTGGTGGTTTGTCCAAAATCCCGCTGCCCGTGTTGTGGTGGGGAACACTTGCCGCGTTCAGAATCTCTCCCACCAACCCGGTTGCATCACCTCTGCGGGGTGAGCTTAACAAGCTGCCACCCGTGCTTATCCACGCAAGCACCACGGAAATGCTGCTGGACAACGCCACGCGTTACGCCGCCAAGGCAAAAGCCCAGGGTTCACCGGTGGAGCTTCACACCTGGCAGAACATGGTGCATGTATGGCACATCTTCACGCCACTTCTGCCCGAGGCAGACGAGGCGTTTGAAGACATCGCGGTGTTTCTTCAGAAAGTGGAACAGCAATAGCAGCTGGTGCCGGCGCTACTCAGCCGGCTTTCGCCTGACGTACAGCACTTTGTGGACGCGAGAAACGACCGTTCCTGCCTCATCCACAATATCGATATACCACTCCGGCAGGTACTTGTCGCCGTCAGCGGTGGCTTCGCGTATTTCATCAAGACGCGCATTGGTCAGCTCGAAGTGGGCCTTTACCACGCCCTTGCCGGGGCGGATAAAATCAATACTCGCGGACTTGTCCCACACGATGTAATCGTTGCCCAGTCGGCGCATCAGTAACAGCATATACATTGGGTCAACCATGCTGTAGAGAGATCCGCCGAAGTGCGTGCCCACGTAGTTGGTGTTGTACCAGTGCTGACGCATTTCCACCGTTGCAGAGCTGAAGTCATCAGCAATGTGAGTGACTTTAATACCTGCCCCCAGATAAGGGGCGAAAGTTGAGAGCACTCGGCGCATGGCGCCGGCACTGGCAAACCAGCGGCGAATCGTCGAATTCATGGCAACATCCAAACGGTTGAGAATCAGTTTCACGACTGTGTAGCTGGCTATCTTCTTACAGCCACACCGCGTTTTCAACGAAAATTCATACGACCGTTTGAATTTTTTAGACTGGAAACATCAAGGCTTCACATCGAACCACTGGGGATAGTTCAGCAGGCAGTACAGCGCGAGCATGTCGTATACCGCATGCCAGACCATCACCAAGGGCAGGCTGCCCCAGAACTGGTAGGCACCACCAAGAATCAGTCCAAGACCCGTTGCCACCAGAAAATAGGTAAACGACACGTAGTGCACCAACCCGAACAACACAGAGGCCGCCAGCAAGGCTGTCCAGGGCCCGGTATGCTGCAGTAGCCAGCCCTGCACCGCTCCACGGAACAAGAGCTCTTCCCCCACCCCGGCGAGCACGCACAAGGTCAGCAATACCGGCCAGCGATAACTCGCCGCGAAGCGGTAAAGGGCCTGCATCTGCGAGCCGAGATCATCAGGAAACAGCCAGGAGAGCTGGGTGAATAGCAATAGCACAAGGTAGGTGATGCCAGCGCCCAGGCTACCATAGAGCAGGGTTTCCAGCAGATTCAAGTTGTTCAGCATTAATGGAATATCGAACAACCAGATCGCAAGCCAGCCCACCAAACCAATACCGCCCTGAAACAGCAGGGCGGCGGTGGTGGATAGTTTGGCGCGACCTTGGGCCATAACTCAGTTTTCGAACAGACCCTTGACCGGGAACAGGTCGTCGTAGGCGGGCGCCTGCTTCTGGGCCTTGGCCTGGAAGGATTTCATCATGTCCGTGGGGCGGAACATGCCAGACTGCCATGTGGCCATGTAGCGGAGGCTGTCTTCTACGCTGTGATCGCGACTGAAATTGATCATTTCCTTGCAGCCGGTCACCGCCAGCGGCGAATTGGCAGCGATCTGGGCGGCAATGGACATCACGCCCTCAAGCATCGCTTCCTGAGTCTCGTATACCGAGTTCACGAAACCCAGGCGATAGGCTTCTTCAGCACCGAATTTGCGGCCCGTATAAGCCAGCTCACGCACCACGCCCTCAGGCATCAGTTTAGGCAGCCGCTGCAGCGTGCCCACATCAGCTGTCATGCCCAGCTCGGTTTCCTTGATGGTGAAATAGGCATCGGAGGTGCAATACCGGCTGTCAGCAGCGCACACCAGGTCCAGAGCCCCACCAATACAGCCCCCGTGCACGGCAGCAAGCACGGGCAGACGTACTTTCTCCAGAGAGCTCAGAGTATCCTGCAGCTGCAGTACGACTCTTCGCAGGTTCTCCGCCATACGGCCAGGATCACCACTCATGGGCACGGATTTCGGATCCGAGAACACGCCCAGATCCATGCCTGCGGAAAAGTGCTTTCCAGTGGAGGAGATCACAATCACCCGGGCATCGGTATTGGCTTCAATGTCCTGAACGCAGCGCGGCAGCTCCAGCCAGAATGCCTTGTTCATGGTATTCAGCGCCTCGGGGCGACTGAACTGAACGTGGGCGATGTGGTCTTTTACTTCAATATTGAAACTTTCGTAGTTGGCGAGTTCAGACATGATGGATCCCGTATCATCTGAGAGCATGGTTTCGTATTATTAGGGTGCACATTACCGCGAAACGAGGCACGATGGAATTCACTTTCCTTGGCACATCGGCCGGAACACCAACCCGGTCACGCAACGTCACCGGCCTGGCGCTTTGCCTTTCGGGGCCCAAACCCTGGTATCTGGTGGACTGCGGTGAAGGCACCCAGCACCAGGTGATGCGCACACGGTATTCGGTGATGCAGTTGCGCGCCATTTTCATCACCCACATCCATGGTGATCATATCTTCGGGCTACCGGGCTTGCTTACCAGCGCTTCCATGCTGGGTCGCACCGAGCCTCTGGACATCATTGCGCCGCCACAGGTACGCCGGTTTATCGATACGGTCATCGAAAACAGTGACTCCAGCCTGAGTTATCCGTTGAACTTCATCAACTCGGAAGCTCCGGGTTTTTACTGGCAGGATGACCATTTGGGTGTTACCAACGTGGCGCTTTCGCACCGGGTACCTTGCCGGGCCTACGTATTCACAGAGCGGAACCTGGAACGTCAACTCCAGAAGGAGAAACTGGTTGCTGATGGCATCGAGCCTGGCCCTGAATGGGGCGACCTGCAGAAAGGCAAAGATGTTCTACTGGATGACGGGCGCCTGCTGCGCAGCGACGACTACACCCAAATCCCGAGAACCGCGCGAAACATCATTGTCGGCGGTGACAACGACACCCCGGAACTGCTGAAAGATGCCTGCCAAGGCACCCACGTATTGATTCACGAGGCCACCTACACCCAGGATGTCGCAGACCGCGTTGGCCCCTGGCCACAGCACAGCTCGGCGCAGCAGGTGGCCCGGTTCGCGCAGGAGGCAAAGCTGCCCAATTTGGTACTCACCCACTTCAGCTCCCGCTACCAGTCCGCCCCGGGTGGCAGCCCTCATATCAACCAGCTCGCCGCCGAGGCGTTGCAGCATTACACGGGCCACCTTTTCCTGGCCCGGGATTTTGACACCTACCGTCTGGAGAAAGACTTCCAGCTACACAAAGTTGATCACAGCTAATCAGTCGCTATTCTGGCCTGGCGGCAGTACCACCCATTCAGGGTCTTCAAATTCACCCAAAGGCCGAATCTCAACAAACGGAGCGGCGCTTTTAATGATCTCCGCGATCCTCGGGTCCTTCCGGGCATCCATGGCATCGCGGTCGGCCTTGCTGTCCCAGCTGGCGATAGCGATCAACTTGTTCGGCTCACCAATCTTTCGGTGTAGTTCGGTACCACGGGCACCGGGCGCCTGCTGAATCAGCTCACTGGCCCGGACCCAGGCATCGGCATACTCCTCAGCAGAGTGCCCGTCTTTCACCGTGACCTCGAAAATATACTTCATCGCATCCTCCTCACTCCTATGGATCTTCGTGGTTCGCTGAGCCTTGCGGTAGACTGGCCGGACATTCACAGGGAAGTCACCAATGTCCGCACCGCTTGTTTTTGCCATCGTCGCCATCGCCCTGATTGGTGGCTCACTGTTTTATTTGTTCTTCTACCGCAACTGGCGACGGCGGCGCGAACTGCAACAGCCCTTCCCTGTGTCCTGGAGGCACCACCTTCAGGATAACGTGCCGCTCTATAATCGGCTCTCCGACAGCCACAAAACCCGACTGGAGAATTTGGTTCAGCTCTTTATCTCGGAGAAGGAATTCTACGAATGTGCCGGTTTTGAAATCGATGACCGGGTGCGAGTGACCATTGCCGGCCATGCTTGCCTTTTACTGCTTGAACGCGGATTTTACGAATACGATGACGTCAAAAGCATCCTGGTCTATCCCGACATCTACCGGGTAAAGGACACCGAAAGCGATGGCCTGGTGGTCAGCGCCAGTGACGAAACCCGGGCCGGAGAGGCCTGGTCCCACGGCCGGGTAATTCTGGCCTGGAGCCAGTGTGAACAAGCCATCGCCAATCCTCATGGCCCGCACAATGTGATTCTCCATGAATTCGCCCATCAGCTGGACTACCTGGATGGCACTGCGGACGGTGCGCCACCACTGAGTGGCGATGACGCTGCACGCTGGCAGGAAACCATGACCGAAGCCTGGGACCACCTGCAGCATCGGCTGGAACACCACCACAAACCCTGGCTCGATCCCTACGGCGCCACCGAGCCGGCCGAGTTTTTCGCGGTGCTGACCGAGGCCTTCTACCAACAACCGCAGCACTTGAAACGTGAACAACCTGACGTCTACGCTGCCCTGTGCCGTTTTTACCGGATCGACCCGGAGCACATGCGTGCCTGCGAGCCTTGATGATCAGCCGCCTAGGCCGTTTCCCTTGACGCCGAGACGATCCAGGTAAAGATGCAGCTCTTCCTCGCTGATATTCACGTATTCCAGTACCCGGCCATAGAGCATCACGGTAGGCACATTACGCCCGCCTAACTCCTTCTGGGTCTCACTCAGGACGTAAAGTATCGTCCGTTCCGTTTTTGTGAGACCATCCCGCGCATCGGGGATTACCTCGTCTATTCCGCGTAAACTGCTCATATTTCTGAATCCGGTAAGCTGCCCATGGAAATCAAAGTCAATTATCTCGACAACCTGAGGCTTGAGGCCAAGTTTGACGATTTTACCGTCGTCTCAGACCAGCCCGTCCGCTACAAAGGCGATGGCTCGGCGCCCGGCCCGTTTGACTACTTCCTGGCCTCATCTGCCATGTGCGCGGCTTACTTTGTAAAGGTTTACTGCAACGCCCGGGATATTCCCACAGATAACATCCGCCTGTCGCAGAACAACATTGTAGACCCGGAAAACCGCTACAAGCAGATTTTCAAGATTCAGGTGGAACTGCCGGAAGACATTTCGGACAAGGACCGCCAGGGCATCATCCGCTCCATCGACCGTTGCACCGTTAAAAAAGTGGTGCAAACCGGCCCGGATTTCCAGATTGAAGTGGTGGAAAACCTGGACGAAGACGCTCAGGCCCTGCTCACCGCCGCCCCCGGCGGCGACGGCAACACCTATATTGAGGGCAAGGATCTGCCCCTGGAGCAGACCATTGCCAACATGACCGGCATCCTCTCAGATCTGGGCATGAAGATCGAGATTGCCTCCTGGCGCAACATTGTTCCCCACGTGTGGTCTCTGCACGTGCGCGACACCGCGGCCCACATGTGCTTCACCAACGGCAAGGGTGCCACCAAGGAAGCCGCCCTGTGTTCGGCCCTGGGTGAGTTTATAGAGCGGCTGAACTGCAACTTCTTCTACAACGACCAGTACTTCGGCCAGGACATCGCCAACAGCGAGTTCGTGCACTACCCGAACGAAAAATGGTTCCAGCCAGGCCCGGAAGGCGAGTTGCCGGACGGCATTCTGGATGACTACTGCCTGAAGATTTTCAATCCGGACGGCGAACTGCTGGGCACGCACCTGTTCGACACCAACTCGGGCACGCCCGAGCGTGGTATCTGCAGCATTCCGTATGTGCGTCAGTCAGACGGAGAGACAGTTTACTTCCCCTCCAACCTGATCGAGAACCTGTACCTGAGCAACGGCATGAGCGCCGGTAATACCCTGCAGGAAGCGCAGGTACAGTGCCTGTCAGAAATCTTCGAACGGGCAGTCAAGAAAGAGATCATTGAGAACGAAATCGCCCTGCCGGATGTTCCCGAGAGCGTGTTGGCCAAGTACCCGGAGATTGTCGAAGGTATCAAGGCCCTGGAAGAGCAGGGCTTTCCGGTACTGGTGAAAGATGCCTCCCTGGGCGGTCAGTTTCCGGTGATGTGCGTCACCCTGATGAACCCCAAAACCGGCGGTGTGTTTGCTTCCTTCGGTGCACACCCCAGCTTCCACGTTGCCCTGGAACGCAGTCTGACCGAGCTGCTGCAGGGTCGCAGCTTTGAAGGTCTGAACGACCTGCCGGCGCCCACCTTCAACTCCATGGCGGTGACCGAGCCCAATAACTACGTTGAACACTTTATCGATTCCAGCGGCGTGGTGTCCTGGCGCTTCTTCAGCGCAAAATCCGACTACGATTTTGTGGAATGGGATTTCTCAGGCAGCAACGAAGAAGAAGCCGACACCCTGTTCGGCATCCTCGCGGACATGGGCAAGGAATGCTACATGGCGGTGTTCGAAGACCTCGGCGCTCCGGTCTGTCGAATCCTGGTGCCGGGCTATTCCGAGGTGTATCCGGTGGAAGACCTGGTGTGGGACAACACCAACATGGCCCTGGAATTCCGCGAAGACATCCTCAACCTGCACCGTTTGAGTGAAGAAGAACTGGCCGATCTGGTACAGCGCCTGGAAGAGGCCGAGCTGGATGTATACATGACCATCGTCACCCTCACCGGCATCGAATTCGATGAAAACACCGTATGGGGCCAGCTCACCATTCTGGAACTGAAACTGCTGATCTACCTGGCACTGGGCGAGCTTGAAGAGGCCCAGGAGCTGGTGGAGATGTTCCTGCAATTCAACGACAACACCGTTGAGCGCGGCCTGTTCTACCAGGCCATGAACGCAGCCCTGGAAGCCACGTTGAACGACGAACTGGAGCTGGATGATTACCTCTACAACTTCCGCCGTATGTTTGGCGACCCGGTGATGGATGCGGTGGTCGGGTCTATTGAGGGGTCGGTGCGCTTCTTTGGCCTGGAAGAAACCGGCATGGACCTGCGAGGTCTGGACCGGCACCTGAAGATGATCGAGAGCTACAAGAAGCTGCACGCGGCCAGGGCCCGCAAAGCCGGACTCTGACCGCTGCGGGGCAGATGCGGTGCCCTCAGGCGCCGCTATCCCGCCACTATCGTTTCAAAACCGCCATAAATCAGGCGTTTGCCATCAAAGGGCATAGGGTTCACATCGGGCTGCAGGCGTGGATCATCCATGATTTTCGGCATGGCGTGGTCCCTGATCGCCCGCGAGGGCCACTCTATCCACGAAAACACCACGGTTTCCTCCGGCTGGCACTTCACGGCCATCGGAAATGAGGTCGTTTCGCCCTCTGGCACGTCATCCCCCCAACACTCGACCAATTTCAGTGCGCCATATTCCTTGAACACCGCGGCGGCATCACTGGCGTGTTTGATGTATTTTTCCTTGTTAGCGGTTGGCACGGCAGCCACAAAACCATCGATATAGCTCATGATCTGTCTCCCTATTCAATCCTTCGGTGGTAGTTCCCGCACCGGCCGCACTTCAATGCTGCCAAAGCGAGCTGGTGGAATCCGGCTGGCCAGGTGCAGGGCTTCATTCAGGTCTCTGGCTTCCAGCAGATAAAAACCCGCCAATTGCTCTTTGGTTTCAGCAAATGGACCGTCGGATATCAAGACTTCATCATCCCGAACCTGCACGGTGGTCGCCGTGTCCGTTGGCTGCAGAGGCTGTCCGGCCACATAGTTTCCCTGTTCGGTAAGCCGCTCGACTCCAGCCACGCACTCCTGATTCAGATCATGCCATTCCTGATCAGTCATGGCGTTGATAATGCTCTCCTGGTAGTACACCAGAGCCACATACTTCATCTATCTTCCTCCCTGTACCTTACAGGCACGCTTTGGTCTGGTTACTGACCATCCATTGCACGCCAAACCGATCCTTTGTCATGCCAAACCGGTTGGCCCAGAAGGTCTGTTCAAAAGGCATGATGATCGTCCCGTCTTTTGCGAACTGGCTAAAAACCCACTCGGCTTGCTCAGGATCGTCGTACTCAAGATGCACCTGAGCGCCTTCCGGTGCCTGATAGCAATCACCTGCAGCGTCGGCCCCCATAAGCCGGCGCCCCCTCAAGTTCAGCGAGGCATGGGCCACCCTGTCGTGCCATTCCGCCGGGACCTGATCCGCTGCCGGCGTTTCCCCATAGGTGATGATGGCTTCGAGGTTTCCACCAGTAACTTCCTGATAAAACGACATAGCTTCACGACAGGTGCCAGGAAAGCCCACATGTAGGTTCATCTCCAGTGGAAGCCGGCTCAGTTCTTTGTGTTTTTCCAACCCCCTACCGGGCTCAAAATCATCCATCGTGAAGTACCGTCGCAACTCCAGCGTGACATCGCCGCTGGCATCCTCTCGGGGCCACTGTTTGGCCCAGGCGATAGCCTCCTCCAGCGACTGCACCTCCAGAATACTGTAGCCGGCAAGCAACTCTTCAGTATTCTGGAACGGCCCCTGGATGATCCGGGGCTCTCCGTCGCGAAACTCCACCCGACAACCCTCACTGCTGGGACGTATTCCGTTTCCACTCACGAACACCCCGGCCTGCATCATTTGCTCGTTGTAATCCGCCATAGCTTGCAGGATCTCCTGACTGGGTAACACGCCCTTCTCGGTGTCTGCATCCGCTTTTCGCATCAGCATGTACTTCATTATCTGCTCCTCCCTTGATTGCTTTACCAATAAGTCGCACAACAACGGAGGAAATCGACACAGGCAGACAACTTTTTTACACGGGAACACTCAATTCCCGAAGTCTGCGTTCCAGAAATCGCCGTTCCGGGGTTTGTGTCGCCAGCGCTAACGCACGCTGGTAGGCGTGAGCAGAAGCATCCACATCCCCTGCCCTGCGCAGGAGATCGGCCCGGGCGGCGTGAAACAGGTGATAGGACAGGATTTCCTTGTTGCCCACCAGCCCATCCAACAAAGCCAAACCGGCCTCCGGGCCATCACACATGGCTACGGCAACCGCGTGGTTCAAGGCGACAACCGGTGACGGGTGCTGGCGATAGAGAGCCGCGTAAAGTCGCGAAATGCGGCGCCAATCTGTTTCATTGGAATCGCCAGCGCGGGCATGCACTGCCGCTATGGAAGCCTGTAACGTGTATGGCGAAGCTGGCGTTAGCGGCAGTGCCTGTTCTAGCCACTTCAGCCCCCGGTCAATCTGGCTCCGATTCCACAGAGAACGATCCTGCTCCTCCAGCGTAACCAGATTGCCATTCTCGTCCTCCCGGGCACCGCGGCGGGAATCGTGCAGCAGCATCAGCGCGAGCAAGCCAAACACTTCCCCTTCGGGCAACAAATGAGCCAGATTCTCAGCGAGCCGAATGGCTTCATCCGACAGGCTCATGTCAGTGACCGACTCACCATCACTGCGGGAATAACCTTCATTGAATACCAGATAAATCACTCGCAACACGCCGGGCAAGCGCTCCGGCAGTTGCCGGGGCTCTGGAACCTCGTAGGGAATCCGGGCCTCTCGAATTTTTTTCTTGGCACGAACAATTCGCTGCGCCAGAGTAGCCGGCTTCTGCAACAGGGCCCGGGCGACCTGCTCGGTGGTCAAACCGCACATTTCCCTGAGAGTCAGAGCAACACGGGCATCCAGGGACAACGCAGGGTGACAACAGACGAAAAGCAGTCGTAACTGGTCGTCCTCAATGGCCTGCCAATCATCGCAGTCTGCGCCTTTTTCCTGCTCGCCTACCAGGTGAGCGTATCGTCGGGCGGTCTGTCCGCGGCGAATGTGATCAATGCCTTTGCGGTGACCGGTTCGGATAAGCCAGGCCACCGGGTTTTCCGGAATACCTTCGCCTGGCCATTGCCGAACCGCCGCCGCAAAGGCCTCTTGCATGGCTTCCTCCGCCAGCTCAAAACTGCCCAGCAGGCGAATAAGCGTAGCCATTACCTGCCGGGACTGATCCCGGTATATCCGCGCAATCGCCGGGTTATCTGCTGGCACCGTACCCTCCTGTGTGGATCACCTGCTTGCCGATCACCCGGATAGCCTCAGGCCGGCAGGTTGCGCGAAACGGGGTCTTGCCGGCCACGTCGCCATCCACCGTTACCGTCTTGGCGCGGGTGGTTTCTACGTGGCACCACTTGCCCTTGATCTGGATCACGGTGCTGGTCCGGCGCGGCGTCTTGCGGTTCAGGCGCACCATCAGAAATGCAAGTAACAGCTGCGGCAACGGGCGCGGTTTAACGGCTATGACATCCAGCAAGCCATCGTTCGCAGAGGCCTCCGGTATTTCATGGCCCCCACCGAAATAGGCCCCCGTGGCAACCGCAATCGATAGCCAGCGACCACCCAGATTAGAACGATCAGTACGAATATGGGCGTGGAACCCCCGCTGGGCGCCCAGTTGTCGGAACAGTGTGGCAATGTAACTGAATTTTCCAAAAAGCTTTTTGGTAGGTGAACTGGCCTGCCGTGAAGGCAAAGTGCCCAGGCCAATATGGGCCACGTTGAGATAGATGCGGTCATCAAACTCCGCCACATCAATCATCTCGGTGCTACCGTCCGCCACCAGACGGGCCACCTCTGCCGGTTCAGACGGAATACCCAGGTTGCGTGCAAAATCGTTAGCGGTTCCCGAAGGCAGAACTGCGAGAGTCGCGCCGGTGCGCAGGCAAAGTCCGGCCACACCGTTCACAGTGCCATCCCCACCCGCGGCCAACAATACGTCGTTGCCAGTCACCAGGCGCAGCCACTGTTCAGCCTCATCCAGCCTGCATTCGGTTACGTTCTCGATTCCCTGCTCGCGCAGATGCGGCAACCAGAAATCCGCATCCCGGCAGCCATCACCGGAACCAGGGCTATCCACCAGCCAATACGCCATATCATTCCCTCTGGAGAAAGAAACTGTCCCCTTCATTTGATAGCATGGCTGATCGATTTCTTCATGCAGGAAGCATTACCGTATGGCAACGCGCATTACTCTCCATTACTGCACTGGCTGTAACTGGATGCTGAGATCCGCCTGGATGGCGCAGGAACTGCTGACCACCTTCGACGGCATGGTCGACGAGCTCACATTGAAACCCGGCTCCGGCGGCATCTTTGAAGTCTGGGTAAACGATACCCGAATCTGGTCCCGCAAGGAGCAAGGGGGCTTCCCCGATATCAAGCAACTGAAACAGCTGGTGCGGGATCAGATTGCCCCGGAGCACTCACTGGGGCACTCAGACAAGCCGGTGTAGTACATCTACGAGGGTGGCTACCCGCTCCCGCATCTTTTCGCTACCATACGCCACCCTCAAAACGCCCGCCCGCTGCGCCAGGCCCGTCTGCAGCTGCTGTTCGCCAGAGGTGATCCAGTTGACCCTGCAGAGGCTTTCCCTTGTCCATCAATGCCTTATATACCGACTTGTCGGGCTACTACGATCTGATGTGTGCCGATATCGATTACCCTGCCCAGAGTCTTGGGGTACAGCGGTTACATCAGCTATTCGGCAATGGCGGCAAGCGTCATCTGGATCTGGCCTGTGGTACCGGGCCGCACATCCGGCATTTCCTGAACCTTGGTTACCAGTGCGAAGGGCTGGATATTAATCAGCCCATGCTGGATGTAGCCCAACAGCGTTGCCCGGAAGCCGTCTTCAGTGTTCAGGATATGTGCGAATTCAGGTTTGATAATCCATTTGATCTGATTACCTGCTTCCTGTACTCCATTCATTACAGCGATGGTATCGAGAAGCTCCAGGGCTGTATCGAAAGCGCCTACCGGGCGTTATCAGCCAACGGATTGTTCTGTTTCAATGCCGTAGACAAGACCCGAATCAACAACAATCTGTATGTCTGTCACTCCGCCCGGCACGATGGCAGTGAGTTTACCTTTCGGTCTGGCTGGCATTACGTTGGCGGTGGTGAACGGCAGTCGCTCCGGCTGAGCATTGATCGCACCACCAACGGCATCAGTGAATCCTGGCAGGATGAGCACCCCATGGTAGCACTGAGCTTTCGGGAGCTGGCCACCCTGTTGCAGCCCTGGTTTGACGTGACCATCTTCGAGCACGACTACGAACGCATCTTGCCCTGGGATGGCGAATCCGGAAACGCACTGTTTGTCTGCGTAAAGCGTTGAGCGTTACCGGATTTCGCTGAGAAGAATAGTGGTTAGTGCTTCATGCCGGCGTGGTCGTTCATCGCCGGGGCACCGTCAAGGGGGCGCACCATCAGTTCAATATTCAGGTCTTCGGCACCATCAAAATCCAGTCTTACCGGAACTTTCTCGCCCTCAACTAGGGGCTCAGGCAGCCTTTCAAGCATCAGGTGATAACTGTGAGGTTTTAACTCCACGGTTTTGCCGGCGGGTATCAGAAGACCACCATCTACCGGCTGCATACGCATGACACCCTCATGCATGGAAGTTTCGTGAATCGAAACGTTGCCGGCTCTAGGGGTTTCTGCGCCCACCAGGGTGATGGCCTGTTCACTGTGGTTGGTGATCGCCATATAGCCCACACCCATGGGCGTACCCGGCGGTGTTGGCCGACTCCAGGGCTGATTGATCTGTATCGGATGGCTCTGGTGGTCGTTACCGTGTGCGTGATCGGCGGCAAATGCGGCCGGGGCGAACAGGGCTGCGCCCAATGCCAGAGCAATCAGGGGTTGTTTCATTCGGCGTTCCTTGTTTTCTGACAAATATCACTACTGTAGCGGCCGGCTCCGACCACTTCAAAGCCATCAGGAGCGACGAATGGTCGCAGGGATATTGTCCGTGTTTGCCGTGTCAGTGAGCACCTGACGAACGTCTGCCATAGGCACCGGCCGGCTGAAATAGTAACCCTGGAAGCGCAGGCAGCCCATTTTGATCAAGGCCTGGGCCTGAGCCTGCTCTTCTACACCCTCAGCGATCAGACTCATGTTGTGGCTGCGGGCAATGGCGACGATGCTGCGCACCATATTGGCGGCTTTTTCATCTTCAACAATACCGTCCACAAAGCTTTTGTCGATTTTAAGCTCATCCAGAGGTAACTGGCGCAGCAGGCTGAGGGAAGAATAGCCGGTTCCGAAATCATCCATGGCCAGGCGTATACCGTGGCTTCTCAGGTCGCAGATAGTTTGCAGCACCTGATCGAAATTGCCCATGAACAGCGTTTCGGTAATCTCCAGAACCAGAGAGGACGGCGAGACATCGTGGGTTTTCAAGGCGTTCAATACTGTATCCACGAAGCCTGGCTGGCAGAACTGAATCACCGAGATGTTGATGGCCAGATCCAGCGGCTGTTTCACCTTGTCTATCAATTGCCGGAATTCCCTCAGGCTGGTGTCCAGCACGAAGTTACCCAGAGGAATCATCAGGCCGCTTTTCTCGGCCACATCCACGAATTCTGCCGGCGAAACGAATCCCAACTCTTCATCCTGCCAGCGCACCAAAGCCTCCAGACCAATGGTTTCGCCTGCATCGTTCACCTGCGGTTGGTACACCATATAGAGAGCATGAGAGGCCAGGCCATAGCGCAGCCTCTGTTCCACGTTCAGCCGCCGTAGATAAGCGGTTTCCATTTCTGCCTTGTAGACGCAGACGGCATTCCGGCTTTGTTTGGCCTCATACAACGCCAGGTGGGCACTACGAATCAGCTTGCTGAGGGAGTCTCCGTCTTCGGGGTACCGGGCCACCCCGACACTCGCGCCCACCTGCAGACGAAGCCGGCCCACTTCGAAGATTTGGGCCAGATCTTCTACCAGTGCCCGGCAGGCATCGGTCAACGAGGGGATGTTGGTATTGGGGGTAACGATGGCGAATTCATCGCTCCCGAGCCTCGCCAGATCGTCGTGTCGTTCCGCCAACCGCTCAAGTCTTCGCCCAAATTCCACCAGGGTGTGATCCCCGTACTCCAGCCCAAAGCGGTCATTGATGCCACTGAAGTTATCAATGTTGATCACCACCAGACTGAACGGCCTCGCCTGAGAAAGCCTGCCTTCCAATCGATCCAGGAGCCCGGCGCGGTTTAACAGGCCGGTGAGATCGTCATGTCGAGCCCGGTACAGCAACTCTTCCCGACGCTCTCCCTCGGCACGATCAATAACCCGGAACAACAGGTAGAGCAACCAGGCACCCAGTACAAAGCCAATCACGTAGGGTACGAGGGTACCCATAAAATCGCGGTAAAGAGGGGCAAAACGCGTCTCGGACACTGTCCAGATCTGATACCGAGCGTCGAAGGTGGCGGCTGTCAGATAATCTCGCTGGTCGCGGGTCATATGAAAAGAAACCGCCTCCGGACTGGCCATGATATCGGCCATGGTCTTTCCGGTTCCCTCCTCGAAATCACGCCGCTGTGCGCTCAAACGCTCCTCGTTGACCTGCGAGGCAGAATATCGCTCAGGCGTTGCGCCCTCTCGCGACATAAACTGGACGTATTTGTCTGCCTCCCGAAACAGGATGACACTGTCCTCGGGACCATCGTGCAGATCCTGCCCAAGAACTGAACCTTCGGCACCGATCTTCAGTCCGGCCGTCATTACTGCAACCACAGAACCATCGTCCGCTCGCAAGGCCTTTCGTATCGGGATCAACCAGGCACCGAGCGCATCCATATAATAAGTACGCCCTACCACCATCACATCCGACTCAAGGGCTTGCCTGAAACCTTCTGCGGTACTGGGGTTCTCCAGGAGATTGGGCAGGCGGCTGGTGTCCATATTGGTGCTGATACGAACCAGCGTGCCGTCCGGGCGAGCCAGGCCAAAACCTACGAGGGCCGGGTTAACCGAAAGGATATTGTCCAATAAAGGCATTTCCCTCCGCTCTTCCAGCGGTTCGCCACTGTCGAGGAGTTCGCGCCCCACGACATCAAGCACCAGCTCCTGAGTCCGGAACAGACTGTGAACGGATTGGGATATGAGCTCAGCTCTGGACAATTGATGCGCAGTTTCATCAGACAGGGTCTCCCGCCAGCGCTGCTGGAGAGACACCCCTAAAAGCGCAACGCCGACGATTACGATCAGAAAATACAGCGTCCAGATATTGCTTTTCAGAGCCGCCAAGTAGTCAGTCCATTTGTCCCGGTGAATGGGTTAATTTCGCTAACCATGATTATAGGATGACGTTGCAAATACGCACCCTGTTTTGACACAACCTTACCAAAAAAGATGATGCCAAAAGGAACTTTGCCGTCGTTATCCAGACAATCTGTTCATCTGGCGTTCATGCCGGATAGGGTTTACTGAGGCTAGAATCAAAATCAAAGCCAACGGCAACCAGGCGGAAAAGGAGCCAGACAATGAATGTAATGTCAGTGCTGAACCAGATCATGAACCAGGCCCAGGGCGGTCAGTCCCGCCAGGGCAGCCAGGGTGGAATGGACGTAAACCAGATGATGGGCAACCTTGGCAGCCAACTGTCCGGAGGTAAAGGCGGCAGTGGCATTGATGTAAAAAGCCTGTTGGGTGGCGGAGCACTGGGATTGATGCTGGGCTCCAAGCGTGGCCGCAAAATGGGCGGCAAGGCACTGAAGTATGGCGCCCTGGCCGGTGTCGGCGTACTGGCATGGAAAGCCTATCAAAACTACCAGAGCACCAATCAGGGCCAGGCACAGCCCGCCCCGGTGCAACAGGGCCAGCCCCTTGAGCAGTTGCAGGGAGCTGACCAGGAGCGTCGTGGACTGGAAATTCTCCAGGCCATGATTATGGCCGCCCGCGCCGATGGCCATATCGATGCCAATGAAAGACAACTACTGACTCAGGAGATCGAGCGGCTGGGCCCGGACGACGAACTCCAGGCCTGGATCCAGCAACAGTTCGATGCGCCACTGGATGCCAGCGCTTTGGCACGCAACGCCGATTCGCCCCAGGCAGCCCGGGAAATCTACGTCGTCAGCGCCGTGATGATTGACGAACAGAACCCGATGGAGCGTGCCTGGCTCGAACAACTGGCCGGTGCCCTGAAGATAGAACCCAATCTGGCCAGGGAGCTTGAACAACAAGTGCTGGCTGCCAGTTAATCAATCACAGCAGACGGCACCGGACTCCCCGGTGCCGAATCCAAGTCAGGCCTTCTTAACAAACTCCGACTTGAGCTTCATGGCCCCCACACCATCAATCTTGCAATCAATGTCGTGATCGCCATCCACCAGGCGGATGTTCTTGACCTTGGTTCCCACCTTCACCACCAGGCTGGAACCCTTCACCTTCAAATCCTTGATTACGGTGACGGTATCGCCATCCTGCAGCTCATTGCCATTGGCATCACGAACCACCTTGCCTGCTTCAGCCGCTGCCTGCTCGGCCTCCGTCCATTCATGGCCGCACTCCGGGCACACCAGCTGAACGCCATCTTCGTAGGTGTATTCAGAACTGCACTTGGGGCAAGGGGGCAACTGAGACATTATCATTTCCTGTTAACTGAATGAGCACAGGATTATACCACTATTGCCCCGGCGCCACCCTCGCCAGAATGTCCGGGTTCTCCGACAACGGCAACGCCAGAATCACTCCTTCATTCGAAGCCGGAAAAATGCCCGTCAACGCCGTCACATTCACTTGGTGTGACACCATCAAAACGGGCGCACCCTGCCCCAGGCTATTCACCAACTTGATGGTTTCACGGGTCTGTTGCGGGCCGTCGCCACGGTTGCGAAAAAATGAATTCAGAGCCGGCCACTCAGTCACTGGCCCCATATTCATTTCCTGGGCGGTCTCAACACATCGACACCACTGGCTGGAAAACAACCTCGCCTCAGCAATTCCATGTTCTGCCAGAAACGCTTTCCACGCCCGGGCCTGCTCACGCCCCGTGTCGTTCAGGTTCCTCTGGGTACTGCAATCTCCGAGCACAAACCCGACTGGATCACCGGTGCCTGGAGCCAGGGCATGACGCAGCATCAAAACGGCTCTCCCCTCTCTAAGGGCAGCCCAGGCGTCCTTTTCTGAGGCATGGGTTTGAGAAAACCCAAAAGCGCCGATGGCCATCAAACAAAACACAAACGCTTTCATAATGATTCCTCAAAGACTCCGTCAGCGCGCATATCGCGGCGGTATCACCAGTGCCAGATCTGTGTCATTGGGGGCTACTTTCCAAAAATTTCGAAGGCCATGGATGGCCTGAGAGAAGCGCACATGGATGTGCTCGTAGCGGTTTTTGGAAAGTAGCCCCCAATGACACAGGCACCCAATGTCTTACCGCCTAATAGCCAATACGCGGAACCAAACTAACAGGCTCACCCCATGAAAGGTTAAACTGACCACCAGCCAAACCAACGAAGGAAAACCGAAATGCCAATCTGGGTCGACGCCGATGCCTGCCCCGTTCCCATCCGGGAAATCCTCTGCCGTGCCGCTACCCGCTGGCAAATCCAGACCACCTTCATCGCCAACCACGCCATCAGCCTGCCACCAAGCCCACACATCAGCCGCCGGCAAGTCCCCCACGGTTTCGACGTTGCAGACAACGAAATCATGGACCAGATGAGCAAAGGCGATCTGGTGATTACCCAGGACATTCCCCTGGCCGCCGAAGCCATCGAAAAAGGCGCCGACGTCTTCAACCCCCGTGGGCAGGCCTTCACCAAAGAAAACATCCGCCAGCGCCTTGCCATGCGCAACTTCATGGAAGAAATGCGCAACGCCGGCCAGGTAACCGGCGGGCCGGCCCCATTCAGCCAGGGAGATCGAAAAGAGTTTGCCGACCAACTGGACCGGTGGCTGCAAAGAAACGCCCGCAAGTGAAAATGATTCTGTTTTAAAAAACGAAAGAATCCGCTACCCTTCCCGCCTCTGACAACCAGACAGCAGAAGGAAGCGGAACATGACCACACGCGCCCAGCACACCAGCAGCTTTGCCGCTCTCGGCCGCCTGCTTCGATACGCGCGTGGTTACCGGCGCCAGATCATCGCCGCCACCACCTGCTCCATCATCAACAAGCTCTTCGACATTGCCCCGGAAATACTGATCGGCGTCGCCATCGATGTAGTGGTGAACCAGGAAGAGAGCTTCGTTGCCGGCCTGGGCTTTGAGACTGCGCAGGAGCAGATCACCATCCTGGCGGTACTCACCTTCTTCATCTGGGCTGGTGAGTCGCTGTTTGAGTACCTGTTCCAGATTCTCTGGCGCAACCTGGCCCAGCGACTGCAGTCCGATCTCCGACAAGACGCTTACGAACACGCCCAGCGTCTGGACATGAGCTTCTTTGAGGCCAACAGCTCCGGACAATTGGTAGCCACCATGAACGACGATGTAAACCAGCTGGAGCGTTTCCTGGATGGCGGCGCCAATGCCATGATTCAGGTAGCGGTTACCGTAGTGGCTGTGGGTGCCGTATTCTTTGTGCTGTCGCCACTGATTGCCCTGTTGGCGTTCACACCTATTCCCCTGATCATCTGGGGTGCCTTCTATTTCCAGCGCAAAGCCAGCCCGCTGTACGCAGACGTAAGGGAGAAAGTGGGCGACCTGTCCAGCCGCCTGGCCAACAATCTGGGTGGTATCGCCACGATCAAGAGCTTCACCGCCGAACAGCGGGAAGCAAAACGCCTGAAGGACGCGAGCGAAGCCTATGTTGATGCTAACCGCCGCGCCATTCGTATCAGCTCCGCATTCATTCCGGTCATTCGAATGGCCATTCTGGCCGGCTTCCTGGCCACCTTTACCGTTGGCGGTATGATGGCGCTGGAAGGCAGCCTGAACGTGGGCGCTTACGGGGTGCTGGTGTTCCTCACCCAGCGACTGCTCTGGCCCCTGACCGGCCTGGCGGAAGTGATTGATCTGTTTGAACGGGCCATGGCCAGTACCCGACGGATTCTCGATCTGCTCGCCGAACCGGTAAACGTCCGGGATGATGCCGGCAAGTCCCTGGAACAACCCGTTCGCGGAAAGGTCTCATTCAACCAGGTGAGCTTCCGTTACGCCGGCAGCGGCGCAGGCATACAGGACATTACCCTGAGCGTTCCAGCAGGCAATACCCTCGCGTTGGTGGGGGCGACCGGCTCCGGCAAGTCCACATTGATCAAGCTGTTATTGCGGTTCTACGACCCCTCCCATGGAGACATCCGGATTGACGGCCAGCCCATTCGTGGGGTGAGCCTGAAGTCCCTGCGCGATGCCATTGGCCTGGTCAGCCAGGATGTCTACCTGTTTGAGGGCAGCATCCGCGACAACCTTGCCTATGGCAAACCCGATGCCAGCGAAGAAGAGATCATTGATGCCGCTCGTACTGCCGAGGCCTGGTCCTTTATTGAGGCGCTACCGGAAGGCCTGGACACACCAGTAGGTGAACGGGGCATTCGCCTGTCCGGCGGCCAGCGTCAAAGGCTGTCTCTGGCCCGGGCGCTGCTGAAGAATCCACCCATCCTGGTGCTGGACGAAGCAACCAGTGCCGTGGATAACGAAACCGAAGCCGCCATCCAGCGCTCACTCAAGCGCATCGGCCATAACCGAACCGTCATCATGATTGCCCACCGGCTTTCCACCATTGTGGATGCGGACACCATTGCCGTGGTCGAGAATGGTCGGGTTGTCGAAGAGGGCGATCACGACAGTCTGATACGCAATAACGGCGCCTATGCCGCGCAGTGGCGCGTGCAAACAGGTCAGGCGTAAGAACGTTATCCCGATTACCAATTATTATTGATAGGTATTCGCATTTAGATTATCCTGCCAGCCACAGAAACAGGGGAATCTGAATGTCCGCGTTTTTTGATGTCCGCGACCTCGCCGTCCACATTGGTAGCACGGCTATCCTTCATAACATTAGCCTGGCCTTTAACGAAGGCCAGGTGACCGCCCTGCTTGGCCACAATGGCTCGGGCAAATCCACTTTACTGAAAACACTGGCCAGGCAGATTCCAGCCAGTGCCGGTGAGGTCCGACTGGAAGGTGAAGCTGCCAAAAGCCTGGGCGCCCGTGCTTTTGCCCGGATTGTCGGCTACCTGCCCCAACACCCGCCGGGCACCGATGGCCTGACCGTCCGGGAATTGATCGCACTGGGCCGTTACCCCTGGCGAGGCCCGCTTGGCCGCTACAGCGATGCGGATTACGCGCTGATTGATCAGGCGATTGCCGACACAGACCTTAAACCTTTTGAACACCGCGCTGTCGATACCCTTTCCGGTGGTGAACGTCAACGGGCCTGGATTGCCATGTTGCTGGCCCAGCAAACCCGCTGCCTGCTGCTGGATGAACCTATCTCCGCCCTGGATGTGAAGCACCAGGTGGAAACGCTGCGTCTGGTGCAGCGCCTTGCCAGCCAGCGCGAACTGACCGTGATTGTGGTGCTGCACGATGTCGATCTGGCTTCCCGTTTCTGCGACCGGTTGGTGGCCCTGAAATCGGGCCAGGTGGTGGCCGATGGCACGCCGGCAGAGATCATGGACAGCCAGATTCTGGAATCGATTTACAGCGTTCCCATGGGCGTGATGGAGCGGGCGCCGGGGCAATGGGTTTCCTATGTCCATTAACACGAAAGCCATGATGCTCGGCGCGCTGCTCTTTCTGCTGCCGATCGCAGGAACCGCCCAGACCTGGCAACACGAAGGCGGCACACTAACCCTTGAAGAGCCCCCTGAACGCATTATCGCGCTGAACTGGGCCGCCACCGAGACGCTGCTATTACTGGGTATCACCCCCGTTGGCGTGGCAGACAAAGCCGGCTATCACACCTGGGTTCAGGAGCCGGAACTGCCTGACAGCGTCGCCAATGTCGGCACCAGGGTCGCGCCCAGCCTGGAGGCAATCGCAGAACTGAAACCCGACCTGATCGTCACCAGCACCGAAATGGCTCCCGCGGCCGAACTGTTGGAGCGGATTGCGCCAACCTACGTCATCAGCGTGTATAAAAAAGACGCCCGTCCATTCGACAGGGCCCGGGAAATGCTGATAACCCTGGGCGAAATCACCGGCCGGATCGACCGGGCCGAATGGGTACTGGCCGATATCGAACAAACCCTGAACCAACAGCGGAAACGACTGGAGCAAGCCGGCATCACCGACAAGCCGGTTGCCCTGGTGAACTTTATGGATGACCGCCATGTCCGCATCTATGCCCCCAACGGTCTGTTCCAGACTGCCCTGGATAACCTTGGGCTTACCAATGCCTGGTCAGATCCAGGCAACTACTGGGGGTTTTCAGCCATAGGCCTCGAGTCTGTGGCGGATGCCAGGAACAGCCGCATCGTGGTGATAGACCCCCTGGTGCCGGGGCTAGCCGACAGTCTGGCCAACAGCCCGTTCTGGACCTACCTGCCACCAGTGCGAGACGAGGAGATCTACCGGATTCCTGCTGCCTGGCCTTTCGGTGGCGTATACCCGGTGAAACGCCTGGCCGTTGCCCTGACCAACGCTCTGGTGGAAGGGGGCAGCGACAATGTCCGTTGAGTCTACCCTGCGCGTTTCCAATCGCCCAGAAATTCCCGCCAGGCTGCCCGTTGCAGTCGCTCTACTCTGGCTGGCCGCACTGGCCACCAGCGCCTTGCCCTGGCTCGATCAGCTACAGCTTCCACAACTTATATCGGCGTTCTGGACGTTTGATGGCAATAACTACGCCTCCGTTTTGGCCCACTTCAGCTGGGCACCGAGGGTCTCCATCGCGATACTGATTGGTTGCGCGCTGGGGCTGGCCGGAGCCGTTACCCAGCAGGTGCTGGGTAACCCACTGGCTTCACCCACCACTCTGGGCGTGGAGGCCGGGGGCCAGTTTGGCATCACCCTTGCTACCTTATTCGCTCCGGGCTTGCTCGCCTTCAGCCCCGACCTGGCCGCCGTGGCCGGCGGCTTGCTCGCCATCGGTCTGGTCATCCTGCTGACCTGGCGGCTCGGCTTCTCGCCGGTCACCGTGATTCTGGCCGGGCTGGTTGTCACCTTCTTTCTGGGCGCCATCAATATGGCATTCCTGCTGCTGAAAGGTGAATGGCTCGGCAATCTGTTTATCTGGGGTGCAGGATCCCTGGTGCAAAACAACTGGGCGCCCTTCTTTGATCTGCTCCCCCGGGTACTGGTTATTGCGGCTTTGATGGTGGCCCTGATGCGTCCGTTACAGCTGCTTCAGCTCGGCCAGGCATCGGCAAACTCACTGGGGGCGAAGGTGTCCCTGCTTCGTGCTGTTGCACTGTTTCTGGTGGTGATCATGAGCTCACTGGTGGTCAGCCGGGTGGGCGTGGTCGCCTTTGTGGGGCTGGCTGCACCAGTACTGGCGAGGCTTCTGGGGGCCAGAAGCCTAACTGAACGACTGCTATGGAGCACCCTGGCAGGTGGCGGCCTGCTGTTGCTGGCCGACACCCTCGCCCACTGGGCCACCACCTGGGATGGCGGGTCTCTTATACCCACCGGTACGACCACCGCACTCATTGGCGGGCCAATCATTCTTCTGGCCCTGCAAGGCTTCCGCAACACCCATCATATGCCCGGTCAGGACAGCAGCCCCGCGGGGTTTCTGCCCCGCCGGCGACATCCCGCAATGGTCGCCGCAGCCCTGTGCTCGTTACTGGCCCTGACCATCATTCTCTCCATGGGCTGGTCTCCGGGCCTTGAAGGCTGGAACTGGACGCCCGTAGCACAGTGGACAGACGCGTGGGTATGGCGGGGCCCGAGATTGATGGCCGCCATCCTGGCCGGAATGGCGCTGGGTATGGCCGGCACCCTGATCCAGCGGATGACCGGCAACCCCATGGGCAGCCCGGAACTGCTGGGCATCAGCGGCGGAGCAGCGTTAGTGATGGTAGTTCTGGTTCTGACCGGGCTGGAGATTGGCCGGCTTGGCCAACTGGCCGCCGCCACGGTGGGTGCCGCCGGCGCCCTGGGGCTGTTACTGCTGCTGGCCCGCAAGCACCACTTCGCAGGCAATCAACTGTTGCTTGGCGGCCTGGCGCTGTACGTATTCATGGATGCCGGCCTGAGGCTGGTAATGGCCTCTGGCGGCACCGTTGCCTCTCGCCTGCTGAACTGGATGTACGGCTCCACCTGGCTGATCTCGGAATCCGAAGCCTTCGGTTTACTGGCATTGGTGGTAGGCCTTTCGACCTTGCTCTTGCTTGCCCTGCGACCGCTCACACTGCTGCCCCTGGGCGAAACATCCGCCTCTGCCCTGGGACTGCGGGTGCCACGGGCGCGACTTCTTCTACTGGTGCTGGCTGCCGTGCTGACCGCGGCGTCAACTGTAGTGATCGGGCCATTAAGCTTCGTCGGGTTGATCGCCCCGCACCTGGCCCGGGTACTGGGACAGCAGACCGTGGGCCGGCAAATGCTGGTCGCAGCCCTGGCGGGGGGGCTACTGCTTTCACTGGCCGACTACCTGGCCCGGGTTCTGGTGTATCCCAATCAGCTACCCGCGGGGCTGCTGGCCGCCCTGGTCGGCGGCTTGTACTTCCTGTGGGGGCTAAGCCGTCATGGTCGCGGCTGAGGCAGCAACGCAATGGCTGACGGATTACCACAATCTGTTGGCCCGCCACGGCCTTGACGCTACCACTCTGATGGACAGCACACTGACACCCGCCAACCGCGAACAACCCGCGTTGTTCTCCCTGGCCCAGCTACTGGCAAATCCAGACCTTCTGCAACAACAGGTCCTCAAGGACTATCTGGATGCCGATCATCCGCGATTCCGCAAGGCGCGGCTTTCTGTCCTGCACCAGAGCCTGGCACTTCAGATTATCGGACCATTGGTGATCCGGCTGTTCAGGGATGGCAGCAGTGCTGCACTCGATCCCCGGCGGGTTTTCCTGTGCCCGACAACATCAACACCAGCGGACCCGTCTCGCTGGCAATATGCGGCCAGTAAACAGGAGATCCTGGAGCCTGAGGCGTTCATAAGAATTCTCAGTGAACAGATGCAAGACTGGTACGGTGTGTTCCGGCAGCATTTCGGGGTTAGTCCGGGTGCCTACTGGAGCAGTGTCGGGCTGGCGTTGGGTGCGCCCTATTCAGTGGTGTGGAACCGGGTTAATCCGGCAGAGTTGTGTAAACAGGCCGATAGCTGGCTGGCGCAGTTCAAATGCGAGGCCAACCGATACATTGACTGGATTCCGGCAGAATTCGGCCAACAGTGGTGTGCCATCCCTCAGCGCAAAGGGTGCTGCCTCAAATATTTATTGCCCGGAGGCGGCTATTGCGGAACATGTGGGATCTATCGGAAAGAGCGGATCAGCTAGCTCCGACCATCGAAACCAGTATCACTCCCAACGCAATCAATCCTATGACGGCACCTGAACCTGCCGCCAGCTTCAATCCATCGAGTATTTCCTGTTCCGGATTCATGCTCACTCTCCTTGAGGCTTGATCAACAAAAACCGGGGCAGCCAGCGCAGCGCCGACTGCCCCACCCTGTGATTAATACACCCAGGAAACGGTCAGGCTGGCATTGGCCGGCTCACCGTAGAAACCCTGGGCCGAGGCACCAAATTTCTTCAGGCTCTCGATGTACTTCTCGTCGGTAACGTTGTTTACGTTCAGGGTTGCATTCCAGTGTCGGGCGAAATCATAGCTTGCCATCAGATCCAGCACCGCATAGCTGTCCTGCTCTGTGACGATGGTCTCACCGGCATTCGGGCCGGTAGTCGCAACACCCTGTTCCTGGGTAATCTCAGACTGCCAGCGTACCTTGCCACCAAGCTTCAACCCTTCGACCCCAGGCACCTTCCAGGTAGCGCGCAACTGGGCTAGATGCTCTGGCACGAAGGACTTGGCCCCTTTACCATCCTTGTCCTCAATATCCACATAGGTATAACCGGCGAAGAGCTGGATTCGGTCGGTGAGATCACCCACTATTTCGGCTTCCACACCCTGGCTGGTCAACCCATCCACAGCGGTGTAGTAAGAATCATTGGTTCCGGCGAACACGCCTTCTGCCTCGGCTACGTTCTTCTGCTCAGTCTGGAACAAAGCAATAGTGGTATTCACACGGTCGTTCTGAAACTCACTTTTCAGGCCCAGCTCGTAGTTGACCCCGTCAATCGGATCCAGTCGATCACGATTGATGTCCACCTCAGTCTGGGGAGTGAAAATCTCGGTATAGCTGGCGTAGACCGAATGATCGTCATTGATGTCGTAGATCAGACCTGCATAGGGTGTTTTCACGGCATCGTAGCTGCTTTCCTTGGTCGCTCCGTAGCTTTCGCCCTTGTTATCCAGCCAGGTCAGACGGAGCCCTGTAATGGCGGTGAGTTGATCGGTCAGCGACCAACGAGCGGCAGCATAGGTGGACGTTTCGCGGTCGGTCCAGTCAGAGCCCGAAGGAGCATAGACCAAGTCTGGCTTGGCAAAATTGCCATCCCAGTCATTGAGAGGAGGCAGCGGAACGAAAACACCCTGTGTGTAGTTATAATCGAACCGCGACTCATCTTCGGTTTCTGAACGGGACCAATTGACCCCAACCACCAGTTCGTGAGTTCTATCGGCCAGGGTGAAGGGGCCAGTGGCATACGCATCGACCACCCATTGTTCCACATCCAGGTCGTATTGACTTGGATAGGCAAACAGCCCCTGGCCGGTTTGCCGATCCGGAGTCCCGAACTGATATAAAAGCTCAGAATCACTTTCATTCTCCAAACGGAACACCGTGCCCGTGGCTCTCCAGCCACCAGCAAGCTCCTGACGCAATTCAACAAAGCTGTTGTGCTGGGTGTTGTCCCAGTAGGACCAGTCTGAAGCCGTGCTGGTTGAACGCGCAAAATCCGTCGCTGAGCCATCGGAGTAGAACAAAGGCAGCGCACCCCACAACGGACTGTCTGTATCAGACGTCTGAATGGCGTGGCCAAGAGTTAGCAACGTGGTATCGGTCAGGTCTGCTTCCAGCACCCCGTAGAACATCTGCTTTTCGTTGTTATACCGGTCAAGGTAGGAGCCTTTGTCCTCATAACCGGCAACCACCCGGCCGCGCACCGCACCGGATTCAGACACGGCACCGGAAACATCACCGACAATCCGTTTTTTGTCCCAGGAACCACCAGTCACCGCAACCGAGGCATTGGTGTCAGCGGTTGGGCGCTTGCGGATAAAGTTGACTGTCGCGGCCGGGCTGCCGGAACCGGTCATCAAACCGTTGGCGCCCCGAACCACCTCCACGCGATCAAAGAAGGCGGTGTCCAGCTCACCCTGAACGTTGTCATATACCGCCGGCATGCCAACACCGTCGTACTGGAAGTTGTTGATATCGAAACCACGTGAGGTGTAGTACGTGCGGTCTGTTTCCACCGACTCTACGGTGACACCGGTGGTGCCTTCCAGAACATCGTTGATGTCGTTCTGGGCGAAATCGTCCATCTGTTCGCGGGTAATGACCGTGACGGCCTGGGGGACCTCCCGGTGTGACAGCTCCATCTTCATGGAGGTTGTGCTGGCTCCGCTAATGTAACTCTCCGTCGCTTCCGAGGCCACCTGGCCACGGCTTGCGGTAACATCCAGGGCTTCCAATGCCTTCGGTTCGCTGCCCTGCGCTGCTGCCAGTCCTGGCAGAGTCGCACACATCATGGCAGTGATCAGGGTTTTTCTTCTAAATCGGGGCTCCGGATTCAGAGACATCTAACGGCTCCTTGGTTGATTAAGACCACGTCATTTTTAAACCCCACTATGTTAATGCGAATGGTTTAGATTTGAAACACCAAATGCAAATGATCCGAAATTATCGCGAAACTCTATATCTCCAGAGGCTCGCATCGGCCGCAATACCACGACCTGCTATGGTTATTGCAGGTGCTGAAGATCTCTAAGAACAACAGAGAGGCGGAGACGGATATGTTCAAGCGCAAATTCTGGAAGTGGCCTCTGGCCAGCCTACTGGTCTCGGCAGCCCTGGCCACACAGGCAAACCAGACCTTTCAATCTGATAAGGCAGACTTTCATCTGGAAACCGTAGCCGCGGGGCTGGAACACCCCTGGGCCATCGCTTTCCTGCCCGACGGATCTGCACTGATTACCGAAAGGGAAGGCCGTTTGCGAATTCTGGAAGATGGGCAACTTCGCAGTGAACCAGTCAAAGGCCTGCCGGAGCTAGTCGTTTCGGGCCAGGGTGGTCTGCTGGATGTACTGCTGCATCCGGATTTCGAGGCTAACCGGCTGTTATTCCTTAGCTACGCGCATCGTAATCGCGAGGGCATGACCACACGGGTTGCCCGGGCAACTCTGGCTGACAACTCTTTGCAAGATGTCGAGGTGATCTTCGAGGCTCTTCCCCGCTCAAACACCAGCCGGCACTTCGCAGGCCGGATGCAGTTTGATCGCGACGGCAATCTATACATCTCAGTCGGTGACCGGGGTGAAATGGATCGTGCTCAGGATACCGCAGACGATGCCGGTGGCGTTCACAGAATCACCATCAGCGGTGAGCCGGCAGAGGACAACCCCTTTGCCGATCAAAGCGGCTTCAACGCGTCTTTCTTCACCTATGGCAACCGCAACATTCAGGGTATGACCCGGCACCCACAAACCGGTGAGATCTGGAGCCATGAACATGGCCCCCGGGGCGGCGATGAGGTCAACGTCCTTCGCGCGGGTAATAACTATGGCTGGCCCAAGGTCACCTACGGCATTGACTACTCGGGCCTGCCGATCTCCAGTCGTACCACGATGGAAGGCATCACAGAACCACTGCATTACTGGGACCCATCCATTGCGCCCTCTGGCATGGCGTTCTACACCGGAGATCTGTTCCCTCAGTGGCAGGGCGATCTTTTTGTCGGCGCCCTGAAGCTTCAGAAACTGGTGCGCTTGTCCCTCGACGGAGAAAAAGTCATCGAGGAGGAAGATCTGCTCACCGACCTGGGTGAACGTATCCGCGATGTGCGTATGGGGCCAGACGGCGCACTCTGGCTGCTGACCGACTCGGACAACGGCAAGGTATACCGGATGGTGCCGGCCGATTGAGGTTCAGTGCGGATCGTTGGTTCTTTCAGTTTTTTCGAACTGTGGCAGGTTGTCGGTGATCTCGAACCAATCAGATTTCGACCCTACGTAGACGTGCTGGGCTGCTTTTTTGCCCAGCGGCTCGTTAATCACACCAATGCGCAGCCGGAGGATGCCCGGAATAGCGTCGACCCGGCTGTAAAGAGGGCTTCCGCAACGGCTACAGAAGGCCCGGTATTTGCCGGGCCGGGATTCAAATTCGGTGATCCGGTCTTCACCGACAGTAAACCGGAACCGGACAGCCTGAACCGGCGCACTGGCCGAAAAGGCACTGCCATGATTGCGACGGCACTGGCTGCAATGGCACAGCGCTATGGGCCCAATCGGGCCGTCGTATTCAAACTGGATATCACCACAAAGACACTGGCCGGTATACATAACACTCCTGGCTCCGCGAAGGCTCACTGATCGCGCAGATGATACCGGCTGGCAGCCGGATTAGCAGCCCTAGTTCCGCAAACTCGTTACCCGTAGTTTTTTTCCAGATAAGCAAGAATGCGAGCCGATTCAAACAGCCCCTCCCCGGTATTGGGATCTTCCAGATAGGGCACCTGAACCCGGCCATGTTGCTGGAAAAACGCGTCCCGCTTGCCGCCCGGGATTGGCAGATAGGGGCCGGGTTTGATGCGCTGCCGGGCAGGTCCTGCTTCGGTCCAGTGTTCCTTGCCCAGATTATGCAAGGTGTACGGAATCTCGTATTCACACAGCTTTTCCCGAATCAGGCGCGAGAACGGGCTGCCTTCGAAACTCCACAAGTGAAGCCCCTGCTCAGGGCGCCGGGCTGGCCGCGCACGCATTCCGCGAAGTTCACTGGCTCCGGAGCCCGCAGCACCGAGCGCCGGTTGCCAGGGCCGGCTCTGGTAGTAGCGAGGCACGGAACGATGAGCATACTGGCGGAACAGATACTCGATAATCGCCTCGGATTCATACAGCACTTCGCCGGTGTTGTGGTCATGCAGCAGGGGAAACTGCTGTTTGCCCCCCAGGGTCTCGGCTTCCGGGCGGAATACCCGACCACCCTTCGGGCAGGGTCGAATCTCAACGTCCAGATGCAATGCCGTCAGCACCTCACGAACACGTCGGCAGTATGGACAGGCTTCAATGTCATAGAGAACCAGCGGCTTCTCAGGTTGCGGAACAGCCTTGATAACCAGGCACCCGCGCCAGGCTGCAAAAGAAGAAGTGGCCACCGATTCCAGCACATTCACTTGATGCTTCAGCGTTTTTAACATGATCGCTCCCTTGTTTTCGTCATTTTCTCCATTGTCCCACAGGAGAATCTGTGCCCATTGGCCCGCTGGCCCCTGGGCTGGCGTCATACTAACTCACTGATTCTTCAGGCCACTTACTCGATGTCACAAAAACTCAATATAAACAAAGACTCTACTGCCATTTTTTAACGTCATGTATAGCTTTTCTGCATAGTACATACGCACAGAATGGGCTATTGTACAAAGAGAACACAACAACGGGTTCCGGTCATGAATACTCAGGGGTTGCAGGCAGGCAAAGGTCTTGCCACAGGCAGATTTGCGTCAGGAGCAGTGGCGCTGGCCATCGTGTTGGCCAGCGCCCCGCTCGGCCAGGCTTTCGCTCAAGAACAGACCTCTGCGGAAGAGGCCTTCGCCAGCTCCCGTCACTGGGCCAGCCAGATCCGAAGTTATGCCAGCAAATCCCTGAACAGCGATGAAGCCCTGAGTGTGGCCGCCATTCCCCTGAACGGCCCCGGCATTGAGCAGTATGTAAACGCTGACACACTGATGAGCCCGGGCTCCATCATGAAGCTGGTAACCACCTATGCCGCCCTGGAACTCCTGGGCCCTACCCACCACTGGAATACCGATTTCCTCACAGACGGCATGATGGTGGGCGACAGCCTGAAAGGAAACCTCTACGTACGCTTCGGTGGCGACCCCAAACTGACCCTGGAACGGCTCTGGAGCACCCTGCGTGAACTCAAGAGCATGGGCATCAACCGTATTGAAGGCGACCTGGTACTGGATGGCAGCTATTTCCGGGTCGACGGCGGCTTCCCGGCGTTCGAGGATAACGGCGACAACCCCCACGCCCCCTTTCTGGTGGAACCCTCCGGCTATCTTACCAACCTGAATCTGCTGCATTTTCAGGTACGCGCCGATGAGCGTGGAACACAGGCCTGGACAACCCCGGATCTGGGCGAAGTCTCCATTGATAACCGGGTAACCGCATTACCGGAAGGTCCCTGCCCTGCCCGCAGCCGGTTTGATTGGGAACCGGTATTTCATGAAAACCATCAGGTAACGGTTCGGGTAACCGGACAGTTACCGCAAGGCTGCCGCAGCACCACCTATCTGTCTCTGCTACCGCACGAACGGTACTCTGCTTCCGTGATTCGTTCTGTGCTATCGGAAATGGGCATTATTGTCAGTGGTGGCGACCGCTTTGAGGGCACACCGGAAGACGCACGGCTGATCATGCGCACCACCTCACCAGATCTGGTCTCCATGGTGCGAGACATCAACAAATGGAGCAGCAACGTCATGGCCCGCCAGATACTGCTGACCATTGGCGCCGAGTTCCGCAAAGAAGATGACAAAGACGATCGGGTAGCCGGTATCCGCACGGTGTACGAATGGCTGGAGAATATGGGCATCAACACCGCTGGCATGGTGATTGACAATGGCGCCGGGCTAACCCGTCATGGTCGCATCACGGCCAGGCAAGGCGCCCAGATACTAGAACAGGCCTGGGACAGCCCCTACGCTTCCGACCTGATGGCCTCCATGCCCATTATCGCGATGGACGGAACCATGGCACGCCGGCTTCGCAACACCGGCATGGATGGCGAAGGCCGAATCAAGACCGGTTATCTGGAGAATGTTCGCTCAATCGCCGGGTTCACCCGGGACGATAACAACACCACCTGGGCCATTGTCGGCATGGTGAACAACGACCCTGCATGGAACGGCCAGGCGGTTCTGGATCGGGTTCTCTACTCTCTGCATTTCCGGCCTCCCGTGGGCATGACCTTATCCCAGTCTGCCGACGAAAATCCGGCTTCTTCGATTCAGTAAGTCAATATAAAAAGGCCGGCTGCAGCAGCCGGCCTGGCATTCATACTTTGTTCAAAGAAAGCGTGTTTCGTCTGTCAGTCGACTGTAAAAATTACCTCGTCGATCACATGAATCACGCCGTTAGACGCCTCAACATCAGCTTCGACGACGGTACTGCCCTCGATAACCAGAGCGTTGTCCTGTATATCAACGTTCAAGTTGTTGCTGGCCAATGTTGTTACAGTTCCGCCGTTAGAAGCGTATGCCGTAAGAGAGCCGACCGTAGTTCCGAGAATATGCTGGCTCAGAATGGCTGGCAGATTCGGATCATTGAGCAAGTCGCCGGCTGTAATACCGAGATCCGTCAGTAACGCCTCAAAAGCGGCATCTGTTGGCGCGAACACCGTCAAGGTTGCATCAACATCCGCAGCTGCAGTGAGCAACGCTGCCGCACCAGGGGTCTGGAGTGCCGCAAGTAGCGTTGTAAACTCCGCGTTTTCAGCCCCTGCCAGCGCGGTTACGATTTCTGCAATCGTTGAGTCTGTATCACTGAGATCGCTCGGCGGCGGAAGCAGCACTTTGTCGATAATGTGAATAACACCATTGGTGGCGTCTACATCTGGCCCCGTTACTCGAGACGTGTTGACGTATAGCACGTCTTCTCCGCTTTCCTGTGAAATAGACAGCGCGACGTTTTCACTATTCACGGTTGGAACGAGATTTTGTGGGACCGGGCTTTGCGCAACGCTGATCGCAGCGGCAGCCTTCACTTCCCCCACAGACGTTGCAAGGACATGGTAGGTAAGAACGGTGTTTAATAACTCCGTGTTGGCTAACAACTGTTCCGCCGTAAGTCCCAGGTCGCCCAGCAGGGCTTCAAAGGCGGCGTCGGTCGGTGCGAACACCGTTAATTGATCATCTCCGCCGAGCAGTTCCGCGATGGATGGATCGGCTTCAAGAACGGCAGCTTCCAGAATGGTCGTGTTTTCGTTCTCAACAGCGATTTCGAGAATGCTTTGGGTTACAGCATCGGTGCTGCCGTTATCGTCGTTATCATCGTCATCAAGCCAGCAACCGGATAGCATGACACTGCCCGCTAAAACCATCGGTAAAGCGTATTTTGCTTTCATTTTTCGTGCCTCGTCTGGAGGGGTTGATTACCAGGTTAAAGTGGTTCGAACCTGCACTGATTCAGTCCCTGACCAGTGTCGAAAGCAAATTACGGTGAGGCGAGAGAAACGGATTTACAGATTTTTACATTTAAGCGAACAATTGTAAGGTGAATAGCAGCAATACACTGGCCTTATCAGTCTGGCCGGCGTTCTTTGGAAAACAATCGGGCCATGGTCCAGTCCGCCATTTTGCCTGCCATTGGTGCGATAAAGCTGACCAGCGGGAAGGCCACCGTCCAGGCGACCACAAATGCTGCGCCCCAGCGATGGAAATAGCCCTCGGTCAAGCCGGTATTGATCAGGGTGATAATCCCAGACATCAAAAGCGACATGATGCCGGACATGTAAAAGGCAAAAACAAACTGGCGCACACGCGTTTGCTTGTAACTGGACATGTTTTCCTTCCCGGTTTTAACGTATGGAACACTGCCGAATCCAATCAGGCGACCGCAGCGTAGGAGAGAAGACACTGCCACCGATGCTGGATCGCAACATCTTAGTGAGCATGCAACATTTTTCCATACGGCTTTTTACCAAGGAGCATAGGTAATGGATGCCCCAACGCCCGGAACACGACGCGCCCGCTGGATCGTCGGGCTGGTGTTACTGACGTTTTTGGCGGGCTGCAGTCAGACGCGCCTGGCCTACCGGTACGCCGACTGGGGCGTCGTCTGGTGGGTAGAGGATTACATCAGCCTGACCGGTGAACAAGAAGCTCAGTTGAGTCAGGATCTGGAAGCGCTCAGACAATGGCATTGCTCGGCAGAGTTGCCCCGTTACCAGCAATGGTTGGCAGTCCTCAAATCAGATCTGGAGGAAGGGAAGCCGAGCGAGGCCACGGTTCTGTTCCATCAGGAACAACTCATGGACTTCTTACCCGAATTGTTGGAACGGGCCACTCCGGTAGCCGTTAATCTGCTGTCTTCTCTATCGGATGAGCAGGTAGCGCAACTAGCCGACAACATGGCGGAGAAGCAGCAGGAGCTGGAGCAGGAAATGCTGGAGGGAACACCCGCTCAAACGGCACAGGCGCGCTCTGAACGGACTATTGAGCGTATTGAACGATGGCTTGGCGACCTGAATCAGCAACAGCGGGCCATCGTCGAAAACTGGTCAGCGAACCGTGGCCGGCAAACAGAAATCTGGTTAACAGGGCGGAGAAACTGGCAATTGGCATTGCTCGACACGCTGGAGAGACGACGCCAGTCCGGCTTTGCTGAACAGGTGAACGAGTTGCTGGTTCACTCAGAGCGCGCCAGAGGAGCGGAATACCAGGCCATGCTGGCCGAAAGCCGGGTGGCGATGGCCGGCTTGATGCACGATCTTCTGCAGGCTGGAGATAGCCGGCATCAAGATCAGCTGCTGGCCAGGGCCAGTGAGCTGAAAGGAGATTTTGCAGCGCTGACCTGCAGCTAAACACGGATCGCGATACCAAAAAAGGGCCGGATGAATCCGTATCATCCGGCCCTTTTTGCGTCTCGATCTGTGTCAGACCGTCAGGTAACCACCATCCGCATTAATGCAGGCTCCTGTGGTATAGCTGGAAGCGTCAGACACCAGGTACAGCACAGTACCCGCCATTTCATCGGGATCCGCCACACGCTTCATCGGGATGTGGGCCATGGCCTGCTTCTTGATGGCCTCATTGGTGGTCAGGGCGCTGGCAAATTTGGTATCGGTCAGGCCCGGCAACAAGGCATTCACCCGCACATTCTGCTGGCCCAGCTCCATGGCGAAAGATTTGGTCATGGAAATCACTGCTGCCTTGGTCACCGAATAGATGCCCTGGAAGTGGCCAGGGTTTACGCCGTTAACCGACGCCACGTTCACAATGGAACCGCCGCCGTTTTTCTTCATCAGCTGGGCGCCACGGGCACACATGAAGAAGTAACCACGGATGTTCACATCCACGGTTTTGTGGAAAGCACCCAGATCGGTGTCTTCAACCGGGCCAAAATACGGGTTAGCCGCGGCGTTGTTGACCAGGATATCCAGTTTGCCGTGCATTTTGGCGATGTGCTCCCACACCGCTTCAATCTGGTCCATCTCGCCGATGTGGCAGGCGAAGGCTTCGGCGCTGCCGCCGTCTTCACGGATGCTGTTGGCCACGGCCTCACAACCGTCAATCTTGCGGCTACTGACAATCACGTGAGCACCGTAATGAGCCAGCGTGCGGGCGATGCTCTCGCCGATACCGCGGCTGGCGCCGGTTACCAGGGCGACTTTGCCAGTCAGGTCGAACAGGTTTTTGTTGCTCATGGAGTTCCCTCAGCTTATCGGAATGTCACCAGGGCGGGGTCTTCCGCTTCCAGGTGGCTATAGTTGTTGAATACGGCCAGGCTGCGCCGGGGGCCGGAATACAGAATACGGGACACGCTGGTATTGGCGATCACGTTGTTCATTTCCAGCGCCTTGTGGTCTGACAGTTCCAGCAGGCGCTGGGCAATGACCGCAATGGGACCGCCAGAGGTAGACACAATCACATCGGCGCCATCGGCCAGGTTAATCAGCTGATCCAGTGCATGGCCAACCCGCTGCCGGAATCCGTGCCAGGTTTCGCTGTATTCCTGGTCGAACTCGCCGCTCACCCATCGGGCCACCGCCTTCTCGAAAGCCTGCTGGAAGGCTCTTGCAGGTTTGGGAAAGCTGGAGAGGTCCCGCGCCATTACCTGTTTATCGGCCCACTCCGGGCGCAGGCGCTCCACCACTTGCAGGTGATCGAATTCGTTCAGGCCCTCGAGCACCTGCATCCCCGGCAAGGCCGAGCCATAGCCGGTGGCGATGGCTTCCACGGTTTCACGATGGCGCTGAAGGTTGCCACCAAAAACGGCGCCGGGTTCTACCTTGTCCGCCAGCCAGCGGCCCAGAATCTTGCCCTGCTCCCAGCCGCGGGGAGACAACTGATCGTAGTTTTCCTTG
This sequence comes from Marinobacter sp. ST-43, assembly GCF_030541085.1. Lineage (NCBI taxonomy): Bacteria > Pseudomonadati > Pseudomonadota > Gammaproteobacteria > Pseudomonadales > Marinobacteraceae > Marinobacter > Marinobacter sp. ST-43. Next base: position 12,827 of record NZ_JASSVO010000019.1, on the reverse strand, counting down.
CCAAAACTGGCCTGGCCATGGCGTACCAGATAGATGGTGGCCATTACAGGGTGCTCTCGCGGATCAGCCGCTGGCAGCGCTTCTCCAGGTAGTTGGCGGCATGGCCAAAGGCGGCAAAGCGCTTGTCCTTGGTCTGGCCGTGGTAGAAGCGGTAATAAATTTGTTGGATGATCACCGCCAACCGGAACAGGCCATAGATTTCATAAAAATCGAACTTTTCGGCACGAAATCCGGACTTCTCCATGTAGTAGTCCACCACTTCCTTCCGGGTCAGCATGCCAGGGCGGTGGGTGGGCTGGCGCCGAAGCATCTGGAACGGGCCTTCATCGTCCGCTTCAATCCAGTAGGCCAGGCTGTTGCCCAGATCCATCAGAGGATCGCCGATGGTGGCCATTTCCCAGTCCAGCACGCCAATCACTTCAAACGGGTTGTCCGGGTTAAGCACCACGTTGTCGAAACGGTAGTCGTTGTGGATCACCACCTGGGCAATGTCGTCCGGCATCTTGTCATTGAGCCAGGCCATCACTTCTTCAAAGTCACCCACGTCTTCCGTACGAGCCTTCCGGAACCGATCGCTCCAGCCGCCAATCTGCCGCTGCACGTAACCGGCGCCCTTACCCAGCTTGTCCAGGCCTGCGGCCCTGGCATCCACGGTATGCAGGTCTACCAGCTTGTCGATCACGTTCAGGCACAGCTTGCGGGTGTCTTCAGCGCTCAGCTCGAAATCCTTGGGGAAATCCTGGCGCAGAATGATGCCCTTGAGCCGCTCCATCACGTAGAAGTCACAGCCCAGAACGCTGTGATCGTCGCAGATGGCGACAATATTGGGCACATAGGGATACGCCGGCTTCAAGGCCTCCATCACGCGAGCTTCCCGCAGCATGTCGTGGGCAGACTTGGCAATCTTGCCGAACGGCGGCCGGCGCAGCACGTAGGACTGGTCGCCGTAATCCACCTGATAGGTCAGGTTGGACGCACCGCCTGGGTACTGCTTGATGCTCGGCTGGCCTTCCAGGCCCGGAATGGCCTGCTTCATGAACCGGTCGACGGCGCTGATATCCAGCTCTTCGCCTTCGCGGATGTCTACGGCCTGGTCGATCTGTGTCATTCATTCTCTCCTGTGATGTGTTCAGGCGTTCGCCTTGCCACCCATCTTGCTCATCCAGCGTTTGGTTTCCTGGTGCATCAGCCAGTCAAACGCCCAGGGTGCGTGGCGCTTGAGCATCCACATACGGCGCTCTTTGGCGTGGGGCAGTACCCAGAAGTCTTTGTCTTTCACACTGCGGAAGATATCCTCGGCCACGTCTTCGGCGGTAATGCTGGAGCGCTTCATCAGCTTGTTGACGTTCTGCTGGATACCGGGAATGTCCGAACGCATGGTGCTGGTCAGATTGGTCTGGAAAAACGCCGGGCACACGCAGCTGACATGAATACCGGCATCCCGCAGCTCCTGGCTGAGAGTTTCAGACAGAGCAATGACTCCGGCCTTGGAGACATTGTAGCTGTCCATCAAGGGGGCAAGCATGAGGCCGGCCATGGAGGCTACGTTCACAAACGCGCCGGAGCCTTGTTCCTTGAACAGCGGGGTGAAGGCTTTGCAGCCACGGACAACGCCCAGTACGTTGATGTCGAGGATCCATTCCCAGTCTGCCATGGTGGTGTCTTCGATGGAGCCTGCGGAGGCGACGCCGGCGTTGTTGACGACCACGTCCACACCGCCCCATTTCTGTACCAGGTCATCACGGACTTTCTCGAAGTCGCTGAGGCGGCGTACATCACATTCAACAAAGTAGCCTTCGCCACCGGCGTTGTTCAGCTCCGCTTCAACGGCCACGCCCTGTTCCGGGTTAATGTCCCCGATGCAGACTTTCGCGCCCTCTTTGGCGTACCGCAATGCAATCGCCCGGCCCAGGCCACTGGCCCCGCCGGTTATAAATACCCGTTGTGTCATCGTTGTTTCTCTCCGTTATGTTTTGGAGTTCCTGTTCTTTTTTACCCCGGAGTAAGAGTTGGTACCGGAGGGGCTGTCCAAAAACCGCTACAAGCACATCCATGTGCGCTTCTCTCCGGCCATCCATGGCCTCCGACATTTTTGGACAGCCCCTCCGGTACCAACTCCCATACCACTGAGCATGCTGTTCTGACCGCCCTCTACTGAGCACGCAGGAGCCGGTGGGCCGGGGGTTCTGAAAATTTGTGGAGCCATGGATGGCGGAACACAAGCGCCACATGGATGTGCCGCCAGGAGCGCTTTTCAGAACCCCCGGGCCACCGGCGCCCACCTCCGCACTCAGAGGCTAGAGGAGTAAAACTCCCACGCCCGACTCAGGACTTGTACTTCCGAAGCTCCAACCGCGCCACCATAGCCCGATGAACTTCGTCCGGGCCATCGGCCAATCTCAGAACCCGAGCGTAGCCGAACAACGCGGTCAGCGGGAAATCATCGTCGCTGACGCCGGCACCGCCGTGAATCTGAATCGCATCGTCCACAATCTGCTGCAGCATCTTCGGCACCACTGCCTTGATCATGGAGACTTCCTGCAAGGCACCCATGATGCCCTTGGTATCCAGCGCCCAGGCGCATTTCAGGGTCAGCAGCCGTGCCTGTTCGATGTTCATTCGGGCATTGGCGATGATGTCCGGGTTGCCGCCTAGTTTGGCGATCGGGCGGCCGAAGGCTTCGCGGGTCATGGCGCGTTTGATCATGATCTCCAGGGTGCGTTCAGCGGCGCCGATGGCGCGCATGCAGTGGTGTACGCGGCCCGGGCCAAGGCGGCCCTGGGCGATTTCGAAGCCGCGGCCGGGGCCGGCGATGATGGCGCTTTTGGGCAGGCGTACGTTGTCGAACAGTACCTGGCCGTGGCCATAGGGCTCGTCGTAGGCACCGAAGACCGGCAGCATGCGCTCAACGGTGATGCCCGGGGTGTCGAGCGGCACCAGCACCATGGAGTGACGGCGATGTTTCTGGGCGTCCGGGTCGGTTACGCCCATGAAGATGCCAACTTTGCAGTCAGGGTGGCCGATGCCGGTGCTCCACCATTTTCGGCCGTTGAGCACGACTTCGTCGCCTTCAACGGTGGCGGTGGCTTCCATGTTGGTGGCGTCGGAGGAGGCCACGGCCGGTTCAGTCATGCAGAAGGCGGAGCGGATTTCGCCGCTCAGCAGTTTCGGCAGCCACTCGGCTTTCTGCTCTTCAGAGCCGTAGTGGATCAGCACTTCCATGTTGCCGGTGTCCGGCGCGTTGCAGTTGAAGATTTCCGGGGCGATGAAGCTGCGGCCGGTTTCTTCGGCAATCAGGGCGTAGTCGGAGTTCAGCAGGCCGCAGCCGTACTTGTCGTCCGGGAAGAACATGTTCCACAGGCCCTGGGCCTTGGCTTTCTCCTTCAGTTCCTTGATGACCGGCAGTACTACCCAGCGGTTATCCTGGGAGGCAAGCTCCTTGTGGTACTGCTCTTCGATGGGATAGATCTCGTCACGCATGAACTTTTTCACGCGGTTGAGGTAATCCTGGCCTTTCTCGGAAATATTGAAATCCATGGTGCAGCTCCTCGCGCTGGCCGCCCTGACGGGCGCAATGTCGATCAGATGGCAATCAGTCTAGGAGCCAACGCATTATTACGCGACTGAATTGTTCTTATCATTTATCATTACCTGTGCTTATTCAGAAAACGGAACCTCATCATGGCGCTGAATAGACTGGACCTGAATCTGCTGCATGTTTTCGACACCATCTATCGGGAAGGCAGCCTGACGCGGGCCGCAAAGGCTCTGCATCTGACCCAACCTGCCATCAGTCATTCTCTGGCTCGGCTTCGGGATCATTTCAGCGATCCGCTGTTTACCCGCCAGGGTAACCAGATGGTGCCCACCCCCCTGGCTCGGCGGTTTCTGGAGTCCATGCGCCCGGGGTTGAACCAGATCCAGAGTGCAGTGAATCAGTTTCACGCCTTCGACCCCGCCAGCCAGCGTAAAACCTACGCCCTCGGCCTTCGGGATGTTCTGGAATCCACCTTCCTGCCTCAACTGATTTCAAAACTCGCGCCCTATCCGGACATGGAGGTGCAGAGTCAACGGGTGGCAAGACGAGACATGGAAACGCAACTGGCCGCAGGCAAGCTGGACTTTGCCATTGACGTATTACTGCCGGTGAGCAACCAGACCAGCCATGAACTGCTGAGGCAGGACCGACTGGTGGTGTTGGCGCGAAAGGGTCACCCGGTCATCGCGCGAGGGCTGGATATGGCCAGCTATCTGGAGGCCCGGCACATTCTGGTGTCGTCACGGGCCGAGGGCCCGGGTATTGAGGATTTCGAGCTTTCCCGCCACGGCGCCCAGCGCACTATTCGCCTACGCTGCCAGCATTACTACGCGGCCTGCCGGGTGGTGGAGAGCTCAGACCTGTTACTGACGATGCCGGAAACCTACGCCCGGATCATTGCCCAGAACACCGACATCGAAGTGCTGGCGCCGCCGGTGGAGATGCCGTCGATTGATGTGCATCTGTATTGGCACAAGGCCTATGAACAGGAACCGGCGCTGGTGTGGTTTCGGGACTTGCTGCGCAACCTGCAAAAGGCTCAATAGGCTCCGACCAGCATCAGAAAGCCGAAGAAGCCAGCCGCGGTAATCGCCAGAGATACCGCCACGATACCGAAGCCCCACCAGATAGCCGCACCATCGGCAATGTCGACACCATGACCGCGCAGGGTGCGATAGAACGCCCATGGACCAAGCACGAACGCGCCCACGACGGCAAACACCAGTCCGATGGCGATTCCGGCAAAGGTCCAGGTAGCCAGTACAGTCGCGCGGTCCGAGGTCTGGTCGGTCACGCCATGATGTTCCAGAAACTTCTTGCAGAAGAACCAGACCAGGGCAAACAAGGCAGCCACAAAGACCAGGCCGCCAATCAGGGTAATCAGGCGATAGAGCACGGAAACATCCTGTTAAGAGTCAATCAGTCGGGAAACACCGGCTCCGGCAGACATTCGAATCCCGGTTTGGCGAACAGGTAGCCCTGGTAAAGGGCAATCCCTTGAGAACGAAACCAGAAGTATTCTTCCGGCGTTTCCACGCCCTCCGCCACAATTCGGCCGCCAAGCTGGCGCATCATGGTGATGATACCTGAGACCACTGCCTGCTTGTTGGGTTCCGCATGAATGTTGCGAACCAGCCCCATATCCAGTTTCAGCACCACAGGCGCACTCGTCGCAATGGGACTCATCAAAAAGAACAGAGGGTCTATCCACAGAAGCTCCAGAGCGGCTCGCTCGAAATGAATTCGGGTGGAACTGTAAAAGAATCAATCACATTCAACTATAGACACCATCCGCAATCGGGTAAAACGAAAACTCGCTATACCTCCCATAGTCGGGTGGCATCTGCCGGCTGCGGGTCTACACTGGTTTTGGTGTATTTAATCAGTCAAGCCGCTCTTAAAAGGAGGTTCATGGATGGCCCAGACCACCCGTATTGCAGTAACACCCGGAGATGGTATCGGCCCGGAAGTGGTCGCGGAAGCCGTGCGATGCCTGGAGACACTGCGATCCAGGCACAGCCTGCCACTGGAATGGACCCGTTTTCCATGGCCCTCTCACGCCTGGCACGAAGAACACGGCGAATCCTGGCCCACAGATGCCCTTGAGCAGCTCAAGGCCTACGACGCCATACTGCTGGGCGCGCTGGGAGATCCGGGCCCCATGCACGACCCGGAGCGCTATCTGTTACCGGACAGCATTTCGCTCGCGCCCCTGCTGGACATGCGAAAAGGCTTTGACCAGTGGGTGTGTGAACGCCCGGCACGACTGCTCCCCGGCGCACGCCAGTACCTGAAAGATGACCGTGCCAAGGACATCGATATGCTGGTGATTCGCGAGAACAGCGAGGGTGAGTACGTCAGTCAGGGTGGCCGGCTGCGCCCGGGATCGCCCGACGAAGTGGCCACCCAGATGGAGGTGTTCACCCGCCGGGCCACTGAGCGCATTATCCGGTACGGCTTTGAACAGGCTCGTAAACGGGCCGGCGAACGTCTTCAGCAAGGCCGCACCCGCAGTTTCCGGACACTGGATGGCAAGACCTGCGAAAGCCAGGTATGCCTGATCACCAAGCGCAATGCCCTGCGCTACTGGGGTGACATGTATACCGAAGTGTTTGAGGAAATCAGCCGGGAATTCCCGGATGTAGCCACCCATCACGAACTGGTGGATGCCGCCTGCATGAAATTTGTCTCCAGCCCCTGGGCCTTTGACGTAGTCGTAGCCAGCAACCTCCAGGGCGATATTCTGACCGATCTGGCCGCCGTGATCTCGGGGGGCATGGGGGTAGCTCCGTCCTGCAACCTCAACCCGACCGACCCGGACATGCCCTCCATGTTTGAACCCACCCACGGTAGCGCGCCGGATATCGCCGGCCAGGGCATCGCTGATCCGACCGCCATGCTGTTTACCACCGCCCGCATGCTGGACTGGCTAGGCCGAAAAGACCCGTTGCTGGCCCAGGCCGGGCAGGAACTGTTTGATGCGGTGGCCGCGGATCTCGCAGAGAAAGGCTCTGAACAACGCAGCACCCGGGAAATCGGGGATGCTATTTGTAAACGCCTTGGGGCCTGACTAGGCTGCAAAAGAGGTATTCCATTCACTTCGGGAGGTGTCCATGACCGACCACAAAGGCAAGCTGTCCCCCCTGCTCAAGCAGGCTACCGGCATCACCGCGGCCAAAGGCGAAGGTGCCTATATCATTGACCCTGAAGGTCGCCGTTACCTGGACTTTACATCCGGCATTGGTGTCACCAGTACCGGGCACTGTCACCCGAAAGTGGTGGAAGCCGCCCAGAAACAGGTAGCCACCATGATCCATGCCCAGGCCACCACAGTCATGAACCCGAGACTACCTGAACTGTCAGAAAAACTCGGCGCCGTGACCCCGGACCCGCTGAATGCCTTCTTCTTTTCCAATGCTGGCACCGAAGTTGCCGAAGGTGCCATCCGCCTGGTGCGCCAGGCCACCGGTCGCCCCAATGTGATCGTATTCCATGGCGGCTTTCATGGTCGCACCATGGGCTCACTGTCCATGACCACCTCCAGCGTGGGCCTGCGAGCCGGCGTCAGCCCGATGATGGGGGGCGTGGTCGTCGCGCCATTCCCTCACGCCTTCCATTACGGCTGGAGCCTGGATGAGGCCACGGACTTCTGCCTGAGAGAGTTGGATCGCATCTTTGTGACCTATTCCGCCCCCAAGGAAACCGCGGCCATGCTGATTGAGCCGGTTCAGGGCGAGGGTGGCTATGTGCCGGCCAACGCTCGTTTTATGCAGGGGTTGCGGGAGCGCTGCGACAAGCACGGCATCATGCTGGTGTTTGACGAAGTACAGGCCGGGTTCGGCCGCAGCGGCAAGTTCTGGGCCCACGAACACTTCGGGGTAACACCCGACGCCATCATGATCGCAAAAGGCCTGGCCAGCGGCTTCCCCATTTCTGCTCTGGCGGCTTCAGAAGAAACCATGGCCAAGGGCTGGCCGGGTTCTCAGGGCGGCACCTATGGCGGCAACGCTGTAGCGGCGGCTGCCGCCATAGCAACCATCGACGTGATTCAGGAAGAGGGCCTGGTGCAGAACGCCGATGCGATGGGCAAACGCCTGTGGGACAACCTGCACAGTTTGAAAAAGGACTACCCGGAAATGGCAGATGTCCGGGGCAAAGGCCTGATGGTTGGCGTGGAGATGCGCCGCGGAGACTGCCCGGACGGAGAACGCGCCGGCAAGATCCTGAAAGAATGTGAAAAGCGGGGGCTGCTGATGCTGCGGTGTGGCCCATACCAGGAGATAGTACGCTGGCTGCCGCCGCTGATCGTCAACCAGCACCAGATTGACGAAGCCACCGGCATCTTCGAAGAGGCGCTGAAAGCCACGGCCTGAGCCATCGGCCGGTACCAGCAAGCAGAAAGGCCGGGAGGAACGTCATCCACCCGGCCTTTTTTGCTTCCACTCACCGCAAGGCAGGATCCTGCCTTACTGATCCGCCATCACAAACTCCAGTCGTCCCGGGGCTACCCGCACATCCATCGGTACCATCCCGAACATGCGCTGGGCGAAATCGGTTTCATCCAGACGATACACCGGCATGGTTTCCAGCATCTGAGCCACCGCCCGCATGACATTGTCGGTGATGGGTGCCAGATCCCCTTTGAAAAAGGGCGAGTCAATCGAGCTCTCCAGTAACTGCAAGCGGCGGATATACACTGCTTTCTCCTGGCTGTCGTATACCGGCGCACCCTCCACTTTCAAAGCGAGGTCCACGGGTAACTTGGCCATCAACGCATTCAGGGCTACCTGTCCACGCAGGTCGATCACCGCTACGTCCCGACCATCAGGCCCAAGGGTAATATCAGCGTCATCCAGGCTGAGACTGAGAGGCGACCCACTCTGCAGCTGTTTTCGATCAAACTCCGCCACCACATCCTTCAGGTGACCCTCAATCTCACCCTCGGAGATGGCGTAGGGCGAAAGGCTTGCGCAACCGCTAGCCGTCAGCACAACGAACAGAGACAGCAGCCAGGCTTTGGCGTGATTCAACATGATTGGATTCCCTGCAAATTGGTCGGCTTTTATCCTGCGCCAGAGCGCCCTGCACCGCAACTGACTGGCATTAACGATTGGTCATGCGCTTACTCATTCTCGGGGCGGGCATCCACGCTGACGACTCGCCCCTCTTCCAACTGGACAGTCAGAACAATGGGCTGACAGCACACCTGACAGTCCTCGACATATTCCTGCTCAGGCACGGTCGGGTCGACGCTGATATCCAGCGTCTCCCAACAGTAGGGGCATTGAATCAGGACGGATTCCAGAGCCGACATGCCAGGCCTCAGAACTGTTGCTTGGCCATCCAGGGGATGATCCGGTCGAAGGCCTCTTCCATACGCTCGCAGGTAGTGGAGAAACTGAACCGCAAGGCGTTGGTGCAGTGCTCACCAAAGGCGTCCCCCGGCACCACGCAGACACCGGTTTCCTTCAGCATGCGCAAGGCCAGATCCGAACCATCCACGTGGGGCGGCAAGTCCGGGAAGGCGAAAAAGGCACCACCGGGCTTGTAGCCGGTCAGGTAAGGGGTTTGATCAATCAACTCGACAACCTTGTCCCGACGCTCCCGGTAGATATCCACCATGTCCTGAACGCATTGTTGGTCGGCCGTCAGCGCCGCCACTCCGGCAAACTGGGATGGGGTATTGGCCACTGAGGTGGTGAACATATGGTACCGGCGCAGGGACTTGATCGCCGCCTGGCTGGAAATGACCCAGCCTACGCGCAGGCCGGCCATACTGTAGGTTTTGGAGAAACTGCTGATGCACATGATGTTGTCCAGGTCCATGGAGCAATTGAGGACACTGGCAAAATCATCGTCATCAAAAATCAGGTGGTCATAGACTTCATCGGCGTATACCTGGATACCACGATAGGCGCACTCTTCCAGAATGGTCTCCACGGTGCTGCGGGGATACACCGCCCCGGTGGGGTTGTTCGGGTTGTTCAAAATCAGCGCAAAGGTGCGGGAGCCCATGGCCCGAATTACATCGTCCGGATCCAGCTGGTGATTGTTCTCGGCCCTCGTGGGAACAAACTTCACCTCACCCCCGGTCATCCGGATCAAAGGTGCATACAACAGAAACGATGGGTCTGTCACGATGAACTGCCGCCCGGGCGCCGAGGTGGCCGAAATGGCCAGATACATGGCCTCAGTCGCGCCGCTCGTTACCAGGATGTTGTCACGGGTGAGCTTGCGGTTGTAGCGCTTGCCATAGTAATCCCGCAGTGCAACCAGCAACTCCGGCAGGCCGGCATCCATGGTGTAACCGGTCTGGCCGGCATTGAGCGCATCAATGTAGGCGTCGATAACATGTTTGGGCGTGGGCAGATCTGGCTGGCCGATCGACAGATGAATCACATCCTTCATGGTAGATGCCATATTCACCAGGCGACGAATCCCCGAAACAGGAATGGCCTGCATGGCAGGGTTCCAACTGGCCTTGGTCTTCCGGTACTTCACTTTACGCGGCTTGGTCTGGCCGGTGTCCTTGTTCGCGGATTCCGCCATAAGCACCTCCTGGGGGACAGGGTAAATAAAAGCGTACCTTTGCAGGTTAGTCAGGAAAGAGGGGGGGTACAAGCAAGCGGGACTAAAGGATAACCGAACCCCTGAAAAACCGGTTCCGGCCGCCTCAGGTTGACCAGCCCACAACCGCCTACCAGACTAGTAAGACAGTCGTTATTGAGTGCACCATTACCGGAGGTTACATGACAGATTCACGCAAACCGGTCGTTACCGTTCTGACAGCACCGGGAGAGCCGGCACCGCCGGGTATAGAGGCGGTCAAGGCCCGGGCTGAAGTGCGCTTCGCCTGCGACGAACCCACCCTGCGTGAAAGCCTGCCCGGCACCGATGTCATGATGGTCACGGACTTCCGTACCGAAGCCCTTGAAGCGGCCTGGCCCTGTGCTGACAAGCTGCAATGGATTCACGCCACCAGCGCGGGGGTAGATGCGCTGATGTTTCCCGCCCTGATCAAGAGCGATGTGGTGGTCACCAACGCCCGTGGCATTTTCGACCGCACCATCGCCGAATACGTACTCTGCACCATCCTGATGTTCGCCAAGGATTTCCCCCGCTCCATCCGGCTGCAAATGAATCAGGAGTGGAAACACAGAGATACCGAACGGGCCGAGGGCAAACAGGTACTGGTGGTTGGCGCTGGCTCCATCGGCCGCCAGATTGGCCGGCTGGTAAATGCCATCGGCCTGCACGCCCACGGTATCGCCCGTACCCCGAGACATGATGACCCGGATTTCGTGGCGGTGCATGGCAACGATGAGCTTTATGAGCAGCTCTCACATGCAGACTTCGTGGTGATTGCGGCGCCGTTGACGCCACAAACCGAAGGCCTGTTTGATGCCAAAGCCTTTGCCGCCATGAAAAAGACCGCACGCCTGATCAACATCGGCCGCGGCCCGATCGTCAATACCGAAGCCCTGCTCAAGGCACTCGACGATGGCGAGATTGCCGGCGCCGGACTGGATGTTTTCGAAGAGGAACCACTGCCCTCAGACCACCCGCTCTGGCAGCGGGAAAACGTGATCATGACCGCCCATATGGCCGGTGATTTTATCGGCTGGAAGCGGGCGCTCACGGATCAGTTCCTGGAGAACTTTGATCGGTGGCACAAGCGGGGTGAGCTGTTTAACCTGGTGAACAAAGAGCTTGGCTACGCCGGGAGTTAATTCAGATTAGCTGCTGAGTACTCTGATTGTAACGGCAGCAAATCAAATACCCGGCTTTCATCATTAGGATCCACCAACTCCGTCGGGGATTTGTACACCCGCGGAGTGGTGTACAGCATCCTGAGCGCCGTGCCGTGAGGCATGGCCATATAACGCTCCGGCTCGTTTTCCTCCAGCCACTTGCGAACCCTCGGCGCCATGTTGTGGGCCATTTTCGGAAAAAAGTGGTGTTCGATGTGGTGGCTAAAGCGGAAATGCAGTCGGTCCAGCACCGGATGGCTGCGCAGGCTCATGGAATTATCCAGCGGGTTATTGGTGGCTGTCTGCGGGCGCAGGAAGTGATTGGTGAGGATATAGCCCTGCCCCAGCGCGTTGGCCACCATGAACGGAATCAGCACCGTAAACAGCGCGAGAGAGCCAGAAACCGCAGCCAGCGCCAGCCAGCCCCCCAGGCACAGAAACACCTGCGCGATGGCCTTCCGGCGATCAAACCCCTTGAACTGCTTGCGGCGTTTCGCCTGAATCCAAAGCACCAGCTGGGCGTGGAACGTGAACGAATAAGTCAGGAACAGATAGCTGTACCAGGTACCGGAACCCGGAGCCAGCTTATGAAACTTTTTCTGGCCCGGGTTGGTCTTGTAACGACGAAGCGTGCCGAAGCTGTCCGGGTCTGTATCACCGGTATTGGTGTTACCGTGATGCACCACATTGTGCCACTTGCGCCAGAACTCCGGCGGCACCAACAACGGCCCAAACCCCAGCCAGCCAAACACATTCTGCCAGCGCCGGCTCATGCCCAGAGCACCATGCAGCACCTCATGGGCCAGCAGCGCCTGGCAACCAATGGTGTGCCCCACCAGCAACGCCAGCGCCAGATTGGCGTACCACGGTAAACCCGCCATCAGGATAACCGCCAGCCCACCCCAGATAATGGCCTGCAGGGGCAGAAACCAGACCACCCGCCAGGCCTGCGGCTTGAACGTGTCAGCGGGAAGTTCCTTTTTCATGCGATCCCGGAGTTCCCGTTCGTCCGGCTTTCCGAAAACCGCACTCACACTTGTTTCGGGTTTCACTGCTGCGTTCATCTTTTACCTGTCACCATTTGCTGTTGAACACACCCACCATGCACCAAACTTTCAGCGCACACTTGTTAGCCGAAAACTACAACAGAAAACCCAATAAAACAATGGCCAAAGAACGAGAAAGGGAACCCGCCCATAAAATGGGTAACAAGCGTATCCCGATAAGCAATCACCAAAGCATGATGACGCAGGTGGGGTGGCTTTCCCTGGGATGTCTTTGGCCATGGATGGCCAAAGAGAAGCGCACAGGGAAGTGCTTGTAGCGGTCCCAGGGAAAGCCTCCCCACCTGCGGCACAGCACCAGCCCCGAGAGCTACAGAACACAAGCAAGCCGAAAACAAAAACGGGAGCCCAAAGGAGGCTGTGTGAAAACAGCCTCCGAAGCTGGCAAAATAACCGCGACATGGCTCGCGGTTATTTTTTATGAGGCATCTTGAAGGCACCCCTCGAAGTCAGGCGCTGTTGCTCCCACCCAGC
>NZ_JASSVO010000018.1:0-61094 GCF_030541085.1 Marinobacter sp. ST-43 | reverse complement strand
ACTTATTCAAAACGGCCGCTTTACGTTCTTCGGAATAACGTGGCATGAATGCTCCCATGCCGCCCCGACTAGTGAAATTCAGGCTAAATCGCCAACTGGACAACTAGGCTGACAGAGGGGGGTTCGGTCAAGCAATTTACACCTCAGGTAACCTCAAATTTGATTCCCGTGCCGGAGCCTCTATACAGAGTCATGCTGAAGACAATACCATCAGGGTTTCCCCAAAGCTCAGGGAACTCGACGGAAGCCGCGCGGATTCCAGGCAGTCTTACCTGGTTCAATTTGTTCAAAGGAAGAAGCCACTACTATGAAAACCATAGGTCTCATCGGTGGAATGAGCTGGGAATCCACCCAAACCTACTATCAGTTGATCAACCAGAGAGTGCGAGACGAGCTGGGCAGGCTGCACTCAGCGCGACTGGTTCTCTACAGTTTGGATTTTGCCGAGATCGAAGCCCTGCAACATCAGGGGGACTGGGCGGCGACCGGGGAAATTCTTGGTGCGGTCGGAAAGGCGTTGGCCGCGGCAGGGGCCGATTTCATTGTGTTGTGCACGAACACCATGCACAAAGTGGCAGATAGTATTGAGAAGGCTTCTGGCCTGCCCATGCTTCACATCGCCGATGCGACAGCTGATGCGCTTCATCGCGATGAGATCGATTGTGTCGGCCTTCTCGGCACAAAATTCACCATGGAACAGGCGTTCTACAAGGAGCGTCTGGAGAACCGTGGCATCCGGGTTTTAGTGCCGGGTGACGCGCAGAGGGAATTCGTGCATACCGTCATTTATGACGAGCTATGCCGTGGTATTATCCGCCAACCTTCAAAACTGGGCTATCTGCAGGTGCTGGACTCACTGGCCGCACGAGGAGCGCAAGGCGTAATACTGGGTTGTACCGAAATCGGCTTATTGGTGCAGCAGGCTGATACTGCCATTTCGCTTTACGACACCACCCGCATCCACGCGGAGCAAGCCGTGGCGCACGCCTTAGCGTGACCAGCACAGCCGTTTCAGCCACCACAGTTTATTTAGCTCCTCATTCACTTGGTGATGGTTTTAACACGTTCTATGAAAAGCTGGCTGCTTCTTGGTCTGGCCATTGTGGCCGAAGTGATTGCTACCTCGGCACTGAAATCCAGCGACGGATTCACCCGGTTGATGCCGAGCGTTGTGGTCGTGATCGGTTACAGTGTGGCCTTCTATTTTCTGGCGCTGGCCATCAAGGTGATTCCAGTGGGGATTGCCTATGCCGTCTGGGCCGGGCTGGGCATTGTATTAATTTCGCTCATTGGTTGGTTACTGCTCGGTCAAAAGCTGGATTTTCCTGCGGTTGTCGGTATGCTGCTGATTGTAGCTGGCGTATTGGTTATCAACCTGCTTTCCAACACAGGTGCACACTGAACCGACATGAGTACCGTAACTTCGATCACCATTCGTAAATACCGGATTCAGGATCTGAGCCCGGTGGTTCGCCTGTTCACCGATTCCGTGCACGAGCTCACGGCCGGTGCCTACGACGAAACCCAGCGCTATGCATGGGCTTCACGCACACCCCATCTGGATACCTGGCGCGAGCGCCTGGAGTCTCTGGAGACCCTGGTGGCAGAAGAAGGCTCAGATCTCGCCGGTTTCATTTCCTATGAAAAAGATGGCCATATCGATCTGGTATTCACCGCTCCCAACTACGCCCGTCGCGGCATTGCTTCTGCCCTTTATCACGAGGCAGAACAGCAGCTCAAAGAGCTGGGCGTAACAGAACTCAAGACCGAGGCCAGCGTGGTCGCCCGGCCCTTCTTCGAGCGCCACGGTTTTGAGGTGGTGGATGAACAGCGAGTCACGGTGCGTGGCGCCCAGTTCCTGCGTTATCTGATGCGCAAGAAGCTCGACGCCTGACCTGGACTCAAGCGGGCTCTTCGGCCAGAGTCCGCACCCGCTCAAAGTCTTCCTCAGTAAACACACCATTCACCCCGGATATGGCGGCCAGCTCCATGCCGTGCTTGAGCCCGAGCTTGTAGATCTCCCGCACCTTCTCCCATTCAATGTTACGGCCGAGCGTGAAATTCTCGAACCGGGCCTCCAGTGCCAGCACAATCGTCTCCGCCAGACAGGCGTAGGCGATACCCCGGGGCAAGCCGATGTCCTTCATGCGCACGTCTCCCGGTAGCTCGATTTCCCCGGATTCGATCACCAGCACATCCGGCCGCTTGGCCACATCCTCCGCCGGGATATCCAGCGGCCGGGCCACGTCGGTAATCACACAGCCTGGCTTTACCTGCATGATATCCAGGATGCGTTTACCGGCCCCGGACGTAGCGGTAACCACCATATCCATTTCTGAAAGATCCCGATCCATGGTGGCAGAGACGTGAACGATGGCCCCCGGTGTTTCCAGTTCGATGCTTTCCTTCAGTGCCAGTAACTTCGCCGCCTCCGGAGCAACCATGTGGATTTCATCCACGGCTTTGGCCAGCAGGCGCGCGCACACGGAACCGATGGCGCCTGTGGCCCCGACTACCATCGCCTTACCCGCCATTTTGCCGCTCTTACCAATACTCACGCGGCCGACTTTTTTGGCGGCATCGTGGGCGGCCCAGAGCGCGCCGGAGGCACTGTAGCTGTTACCCGTGGTGATCGGTAAAGGTGCGCGTTTGGCCACAGTAATGCCGGCGTCCCCCACCACTTTGGTGAAGGCACCCAGCCCCATAATCTGGGCCCCAAGTTTCTTGGCCAGTTTTGCCGCCGCCAACAACCGGCTGTAGGTAAACTCCGGGCCGTGGGCCATGATTTCCTTGGGCGTGCCGCCTACGGTGATGAGCCATCCCTCGGCTTCATCTCCGGTGGGGGATTTGATGCCGCTCACCTTGGAATAAATGAAAGGCGGTGTGTAAGCCACAGCCTTCTCCACCAGGTTCATCACGGTGGGTGGAGAGACATTGGCAATCCAGTCCAGTGGTGGGGTTTTGGTCAGGTACTGCTGAGACAACGGATGAATCACGAAGGCGAAGCGGTTTACCCGCCGATAACCGTTGGGGTAAAGAATCCGCGGCTCAATTCCCAGGGTCTGAATAACATCCAGGAAGTCGTCTGCGCCCAGCTGCTCCGGCGTGCGGGACATCGCCGCGCTGATCATCGCCTCCATCACATTCACGCCCACGGGTCGACCTTCCAACCAGGGGCTGTAGTCCACCACCATGGCCACCTTGCGGGAGCGAAACCAGTCCAGGGCGGATTCGGTGACCCGGGAGGTGATCACGGTTTTACCGTCCAGCTCTTTCTCCGAGAAGGCCTCCAGATCGCCCATGGCTCCCACAATCACATGGGAGTCCTTTACCGACTCATGCAACGAGCCACGAATGAGCTTCTCGCCCATGCGGTAAATCGGTGTTTTGTGAAGCGCTTCAATGAGCTTGACCGCTGCCGGGCGGAAGGTCACCGGGGCTGTTAACGAGGTATAGGTTTCCAGCTGGCGCAGGGAGGTAAGCAATCTCGGTACGCCGAAATCCAGATAGGGATCGGCAAAAAACAGGTTGTCGGTGTGTTCAGACAACGCCTTGGCAATTCGGTAGCCGGCCTGGCCGTTCAGAAACAGTACCCGGGCGTTGTCAAAAAAGTGCCCCAGCTCAGTCTGCGTATGGCGTACCGCCCATTCCTGTAAGATACCCCGGAGGCCGGCACCGGTCGTCACCGGTTTGTCCGGAATACAGGCCTCAAGGCGAGCCGTATCGGGATGTTCCAGCTGTTCACGGCCCACCTGGTAGTGATCATGAATCATGCTCAGGCCAATGGCATCGGCCTCCCCGCAAACGGAATCCAGCACCGCCTCAGCACGCTCCAGGTTGCCATCCGTGCCTACCCGAATAATCCGGAAAGGCTGTTCCAGGAATGTGGTTTCCAGTTCGTAATCGTATTCCGATGATCCCTGGCTGACACTAACGACCGTTTTCATGGCGCGGGCATCCTTGTTGTTTTGTTATGCAATCAGTTTAGAAGATGGAGCGCTCAGCTGCTTTAGCTCAGATCAAATAGCAGGCACAAAATAACCGGCTAAACTCATGCTGTGTCGAATCCTCAAACCCCAGTCCGATTCAGGGAGGCTCCATGACCATTCAGGAAGAACTCAACGCCACCATTGCCGATCTGGTGCAACCGGGCAAAGGTATTCTGGCCGCAGACGAAAGCTCACCGACCATTGCCAAACGCTTCAAAGCCGTAGGCGTTGAATCCACGGAAGCCACGCGGCGCGAATACCGAAGCATTATTTCTCCACGCCCGGACTTGGCGACCACATCAGTGGCGTGATTCTTTACGAAGAGACCCTGGAACAACTGAGCCTGGAAGACGTTGCTATTCCCAAGCTCCTTGCCAGCCAGGGCATGGTGCCGGGTATCAAGGTCGATCAGGGCAAGGGGCCTCTGGTGAATGCTCCTGGTGACGAGATTACCTACGGGCTGGATGGCCTGGCTGCCCGGCTTGAGCACTACAAGGCCATGGGTGCCCGCTTCGCCAAGTGGCGGGATGTGTTCCATATCTCGGATACCCTGCCCTCGATCCAATGCCGAGGTGCTGGCCCGCTATGCCGCCGTGTGCCAGTCGATGGGTATTGTGCCGATTGTTGAGCCGGAGGTACTGATTGACGGAAATCACACCATTGAGCGGGCTGCAGAAGTTAGCGAAGACGTATTGCTGGAAGTGTTCAAGGCCCTGCATCGGCACCGGGTGAACCTGGAATGCATGGTGCTGAAGCCCAGCATGGTGATACCGGGCAAGGAATCCGGCAAAGCCACACCTGAACAGGTTGCCGAAGCGACGCTCAGCGTTTTCCGGCGAGTGGTGCCGCCGGCTGTGCCGGGGATTTTCTTCCTTTCCGGAGGCCAAACGCCGGAAGAATCCACCGAAAACCTCAATGCTTTGAACAGCATGGGCTACCATCCCTGGGAGCTGAGTTTCTCCTATGGCCGGGCTCTGCAGGAACCTGCCCAGAAAGCCTGGGCCGGAAAGCTGGAGAATGCAGGGGCAGCACAGGCGGCCATGAAAAAACGGGCCAGGCTCAATGGAAGCTGATAATTAGGCTGCGTTGGTGTGGCGCTGCGGCAGATCTAACGTCTGATCCAGACAGGCCAGCATCGGCGCTACTCCCCGGATTTTACGGGCCTGGGGCCAAAGCGCCTCGGCTTCGGCAAAGCCCTGGCGCAGGTAATTGAGCCATTGCTTGATCCGGCCGGTCACATATTTGTCTTCCAGGCGGGTTTGCAGGGCGGCCGCGTATTCCCGCACCAGCACGACAGCCTCTGCCCAGCTCATGGGGTCCCGTGTTTCACCGCTCTGGGAGGCCTTGATCTGGGCCGCCAGGTCTGGCCTGGCGATCAGGCCACGGCCGATCATTACATCGTCGCAGCCGGAGACTTTCCGGCAGCGCCAGTAGTCTTCCACGGTCCAGATTTCGCCATTGGCAATCACATGGCTGTTCACGGCTTCGCGTACCCTGGCGATTTCTTCCCAGTAGGCGGGCGGCTTGTAGCCATCTACTTTGCTGCGGGCGTGAATCACGATTTCCGAGGCCCCGGCGGCTTCCAACGCCTGGCCACAGGCCACACCCATGGAACGGTCGTCATAGCCCAGGCGCATCTTGGCGGTTACCGGAATATCCGCAGGCACGGCTTTGCGAACGGCCGCAGTGATTTCATACATCAGCTCCGGTTCGCGCATTAGCACGCAACCACCTTTGTGTTTGTTCACGGTCTTGGCCGGGCAGCCGAAATTGATGTCCACCTGCCCTGCTCCAAGCTCGGCAGCCTTGGCACCGTGACGGCCCATCATGTCGGCGTTGGAGCCCAGCAGTTGAACGGCCACGGGTGTACCTACTTCTGTGAGCGCACCGTTGTGCAGCTCCGGAGCGTACTTGTAGAAAATCCGGGGCGGCAACATGCCGTGGGTCACGCGAATAAATTCCGTCACGCACCGGTCAATCCCACCGACCTTGGTCAGGGTTTCACGAATGGGTGCGTCGACCAGCCCTTCCATCGGGGCAAGGATGATTCGCATGAAGGCTCCAGAAACTGAGAGAAGTGAATCAGAGTGCGGCTGATCAAAAATCAGGCGGAGCGGATTGTAAGGAATTCGGGGGGAAATAGGTAGCCGGGCATCCCGAAACAGGATGCCCGGCTTATCACTACAGATTTACTTCTTCACGTCGAAGCGGTCATTGTTCATGACCTTGGCCCAGGCGGCAACGAAGTCGTTCACGAACTTCTCCTGGTTGTCGTCCTGAGCGTACACCTCGGCGTAGGAACGCAGGATGGAGTTGGAGCCAAACACCAAGTCTACACGGCTAGCCGTCCACTTGGTGCTACCACTTTTGCGATCCACGATGTCGTAGACATTGTTGCCCTTCGGCACCCAACGGTACGACATGTCGGTCAGGTTCACGAAGAAGTCGTTGGTGAGCTGGCCCTCGCGATCGGTGAAAACACCGTGCTTGGTGCCACCGTGGTTGGTACCAAGTACTCGCATACCACCGACCAGTACAGTCATTTCCGGTGCGGTCAGGCCCATCAGCTGCGCCCGATCCAGCAGCATTTCTTCCGGTTTGACCACGTACTCCTTTTTCTGCCAGTTTCGGAAGCCATCCGCCAACGGCTCCAGCGGCTCAAAAGATTCCGCATCCGTCATCTCATCGGTGGCATCGCCACGACCTTTCAGGAAAGGCACGTGTACCGGATAACCTGCCGCTCTGGCAGCCTTTTCAATACCCAGATTACCGCCAAGCACAATGACATCGGCAATGCTGGCACCGGTATCAGCGGAGATCTTTTCGTAAACCTTCAGCACCTTGGCCAGACGCTGGGGTTCGTTGCCTTCCCAGTCCTTCTGGGGGGCCAGGCGAATACGGGCACCATTGGCACCGCCGCGCATGTCGGAGCCGCGGAAGGTACGGGCGCTGTCCCAGGCCGTTGTGATCAGCTCGTTAAGGGTCAGTCCGGCTTCGTCGATCTTCTCTTTGACCACTTCCTCGATATAGTTGGTCTCGCCCTGGGGAATCGGATCCTGCCAGATCAGATCTTCGGCCGGCACATCCGGGCCGATGTAGCGGGATTTCGGCCCCATATCCCGGTGGGTCAGCTTGAACCAGGCGCGGGCGAAGCAGTCCTTGAAGTACTCCGGGTCCTTCATGAACTTTTCACAGATCGGCCGGAAAGTCGGGTGCATCTTCATGGCCATATCCGCATCGGTCATGATCGGATTGTGGCGTTTGGAAGGATCCGTGGCGTCTACCGGCTTGTGCTCTTCCTTGATATCAATCGGTTCCCACTGGTTGGCACCGGCTGGGCTCTTTTTCAGCTCCCACTCGTAGCCAAACAGCAACTCGAAGTAACCCATGTCAAACTGGGTCGGGTTAGTAGTCCAGGCACCTTCAATACCGGAAGTGATGGCGTTAGCCGCTTTTCCACACATATTCGGGTTGTGCCAGCCCAGGCCCTGCTCGTGCACATCGGCACCTTCAGGCTCGGGGCCAAGGGCGCCGGCATCACCATTACCGTGGGTCTTGCCAACGGTATGCCCACCGGCTGTCAGTGCAGCAGTTTCTTCCGCATTCATCGCCATACGGGCGAAGGTTTCCAGCACCTGGTCACCGGACTTGATCGGATCGGATACGCCGTTAACGCCCTCAGGGTTTACGTAAATCAGACCCATCTGTACCGCTGCCAGCGGATTTTCCATGGTGTCTGGCTTCTCTACGTTCTCATAACGTTCGTCGGAAGGTGCCAGCCACTCCTTCTCAGCACCCCAGTAGATATCTTTCTCCGGATGCCAGATGTCTGCCCGGCCGTACGAGAAACCGAAAGTCTTGAAGCCCATGGATTCATAGGCAATGTTGCCGGCCAGGATAAACAGATCGGCCCAGCTCACCTTGTTGCCATACTTCTTCTTCAAGGGCCAAAGAAGTCTGCGGGCCTTGTCGAGGTTGCCGTTATCAGGCCAGGAATTCAGAGGAGCGAAGCGCTGGTTACCGGTACCACCGCCGCCACGCCCATCGGCCAGTCGGTATGTGCCTGCTGCGTGCCAGGCAAGCCGGATCATCAAACCACCGTAATGCCCCCAGTCAGCCGGCCACCAGTCCTGGCTGTTAGTCATCAAGTCGTGCATGTCCTTTTCGAGGGCTTCGTAGTCGAGTTTCCTGACCTCTTCGCGATAATCGAAGTCTTCCCCCATGGGGTTGGTCTTTTGGTCGTGCTGGTGCAGGATGTCCAGGTTCAGGGCCTCAGGCCACCAGTTGGTATTGTCCTGGGCGTGGGCGGTACTACCGCCGTGCATAACCGGGCACTTACCACCAGAATTCGTCTCACTCATCGTACTCTCCTGCTTCTGCGTCATTGGCAAAAAGGCGATTCTTATTCAAGAGCAACTATCAATATAGATCATTCACAGTTGGCTGCTTGAATGTTTCCTACCGCCAGAATAGTGAAGGACTATCGACTCTCCCGCTTCACTGGCAAATCTGTAACTCACTGGGCAATCGCATAATTCCCGCAGTAATCCGCCAGAATTCCCAGAGAGTCACTCCATGCTACCGATGTGAGATAGGACAACGCTGACATAGGGCAACTCCTGTGTTAACGAGAACACCGTTACCTTACCGCCGACGCCTTCAAGAGGAACAATTAATTAAAAATAAATTTACGAGAGCTTTTATTTATCGATTAAAGGCGCTCGATAGAGGTGAACTTTCCGGCATCGTCAAACAGGATGCGGAAGCTGCCACGTACGCCGTCGTTGAGGAAAAAACGGGAGAGGATACGGGCCGGGAAGCGGACAGAACGTCCGTCCCGGGCCGTGGTGTGAACATCGGTGGCCACGCCCTGATAGAGCTTGATCCACTCATCAGGGCTGATGCTGATGTCCACAATGATCTGCTGCATTGGCGCGCCTGGCTCAGTTGGCCAGTTCAAGCAGCAGTCGGTTCAGGCGGCTTACGTAGGCGCCCGGGTCTTTCAACTGCTCACCACTGGCCAATGTGGCCTGATCGAACAGAACGGCAGACAGCTCCTTGAAGCGCTCTTCGCCCTGTTCGGTTTCCAACCGCTGTACCAGCGGGTGATCCACATTGATCTCAAAGATCGGCTTGCTCTCCGGTACCTTCTGGCCCGCGGCTTCCATGATCTTCTTCATCTGGGCGCCCATATCGAACTGCCCCACCACCAGGCACGCCGGTGAATCGGTCAGACGGTTGGTTACCCGTACTTCCTGCACCTGATCTTCCAGAGCGGTCTTGATGCGCTCCAGCAGATCCTTGTGCTCTTTGGCGGCTTCTTCCTGGTGCTTCTTGTCTTCCTCGGTTTCCACTTCACCCAGGTCGAGATCACCACGGGCAACGTCCTGGAACTGCTTGCCATCGTATTCACTCAGATAGCCCATCATCCATTCGTCGATGCGGTCAGAGAGGATGAGTACCTCGATCCCCTTCTTGCGGAATACTTCCAGGTGCGGGCTGCTCTTGGCGGCGGCAAAGTTGTCGCCGGTGATGTAGTAGATCTTGTTCTGGCCTTCCTTCATCCGGCTGATGTAATCATCCAGAGACACGTTCTGGGTGGCTTCGCCGGTATGGGTGGTGGCAAAGCGCAACAGTCCCGCAATTTTTTCGCGGTTGCTGAAGTCTTCAGCCGGACCTTCTTTCAGAACGGTACCAAACTCGTCCCAGAAGCCCTGGTATTCGTCGCCGCCTTTCTTGGCCAGCTTGGACAGCATATCCAGTACCCGCTTGGTCAGCGCTGTACGGATGCTTTCTACAGTACTGTCATTCTGCAGAATCTCCCGTGACACGTTCAGGGACAGATCGTTGGAATCGATCACACCCTTGGTGAAGCGCAGGTACAGCGGCAAGAACTGCTCGGCGTCGTCCATGATGAACACACGCTGCACGTACAGCTTCAGGCCACGGGGCGCTTCCCGGTTGTACAAATCGAACGGCGCACGCTTGGGGATATACAGCAGGCTGGTGTAGTCCAGCTTGCCTTCTACCTTGTTGTGGGACCAGGTCAGCGGGTCTTCGAAGTCGTGGGCGATGTGTTTGTAGAACTCCTTGTACTCTTCGTCTTTGATCTCGGTACGGGGCAAGGTCCACAGGGCGGTGGCATCGTTTACCGTCTCTTCTTCGCCCTTCTTGTCCTCTTCTTCCGATTCGGACTTCATTACCACCGGGAACGAGATGTGGTCAGAGTACTTCTTCACCAGGCTGCGCAGCTTCCAGCCATCGGCAAACTCTTTATCCTCGGGTTTCAGGTGCAGCACGATTTCGGCACCACGCTGCTCGCGGGTCACCGGCTCGATGGTGAACTCGCCATCGCCCTTGGATTCCCAGTGCACGCCGTTGTCGGCAGGCTCGCCCGCCTTGCGGGTGAACACTTCCACTTTGTCCGCCACGATGAACGCGGAGTAGAAACCAACACCGAACTGACCGATCAGCTTGCTGTCTTTTTTCTCGTCGCCAGACAGCTGCTTGAGGAACTCGGCGGTGCCGGACTTGGCGATGGTGCCCAGGTTGGCAATCACATCGTCGCGGTTCATGCCGATGCCGTTGTCGGCGATGGTGATGGTTCCGGCATCTTTGTCGTAGTCCAGGCGGATTCTGAGGTCGGAATCGCTTTCGTAGAGTTTGTCGTCTTTCAGGGCGGCGAAGCGGAGTTTGTCTTCGGCGTCTGAGGCGTTTGAGATGAGCTCACGAAGGAAGATCTCTTTGTTCGAGTACAGAGAGTGGATCATCAGGTGAAGCAGTTGCTTCACTTCGGTCTGGAATCCCAGGGTCTCTTTGTTGGCTTCTACCGTCATGGCTGGTTTGGTCTCCTGCTGTGTCACAAATAAAGAAACAGTTTTATGAGCAAGAGAGTGGGGGTTGGCCGGAGTATTTCAACCCCGGCGAGCACCCAAAATCAGTCTTCGAGCAGGAAGTGAGCGCGGGCGGTAGCGATGGGCTGGGAGCGAGACTTCTGCCAGGCGGAGATCATCACATTGGCCACGCGGTTACCCTGGCGGGTAAGCCGGCACTCGGCGTAGGTTTCCCGGTTCAGGCCGGCCCGAAGATAGTCGAGGGAGAAATCGACAATTCGGGGCATGCGGAAGGTGTCCTGGGACATAATCAGATAAATAGCCGCAGACATTTCCATAAAACCACCAATCACACCGCCATGAATGGCAGGCAGGATCGGATTGCCCAGGTTCTCTTCCTTTGCGGGCAGGCGGAAGATCAGGTCATCACCAAATCGGTCGCACTGCAGGCCAATCCAGCTGGCGTACGGGATACTCTCCATCATGCGCGAGAAGTCGCCGGTTTCCTGGGTGTAGCGCAGAATTTCCGGGTCGGTCATTCCTCACCTCCGGTGATCAGGTCGCGATAGGATTTCGGCGTGGCTTCTTTGCCAATGCGCATGAAGGTACCCACACAGTTGGCGATGGTTTCACCCCCCTCCTGATAGGCCTCGCAGCGCGTAAAGATGATGTTACGGGTGATCTTGTAGGTCTCTGCCCTCGCGTACACCGGCTTCCGGGGCTCCGCCGGGCGCATGTAATCCACTCTGAGATCCAGGGTCGGACACAGCTCAAATTCGTCCAGACCACAGATCATTACCGAACCGGAGGCAGTATCCATCAGGGTGGTGATGGCGCCACCGTGGATAACGCCGGTGTCCGGGTTGCCAATAATCTTGTCGCTGTAAGGTAATTCCATGACCAGGTAACCTTCACCCGCATCCGTTGCGTTCAAACCCAGTTCCCTTGCCTGGTTGAGTGTGCTGATAAACCGGTTAACGCGGTTTATTCGGGTTTCATCATTCATTCAGGACTGTCCTGCAGATCAGCTCTTGGATTTCACGTCCGCGTCGGCACGGGCGGGTATGGCCTCTTCGAAGACCTTGCCGTCCCGCAGGGCGGATAATGCGTCTGAGTGGAATTCCCGGCGGTAGAGTACGTACACCACCAGGGTTGAGGCGGCCATAAAGGCCACCGGATGAATGAACCAGGCCACCACCGCCAGCGCATAGTAGTAAGAACGCAGCCCCAGGTTGAAGGCGTCGCCGGCCAGGTTACAGATGTTTCCCGCGCTGCGGGCAAAGGCTTCCCTCGCTGCCGGGCTGGTTTTGCTGTCATCTGGCAGGGGCGCACTGCCAATCATGACGGCCACGAAGTTGTACATTCTCATGGACCAGGTGAACTTGAAAAACGCGTAAATGAAGACCACCAGCAACACCACCAATCGCAATTCCCAGATTTCCCGGCTGGGTACGGCGGAAAATGGCATGGTGGCGAAAATCTCCATGGCCTCGCGGGTATACCCCAGGGCGGTGATAATACCGGCGAGAATCAACAGACAGCTGGAGGCAAAAAACGCACCATTGCGTTCCAGGTTGCCGACAACCGAGGCGTCTGAAATGCGGTTTTCACGCTTGAGCATGACCCGCATCCAGTCTTCCCGGTATAAATCCAGGGTGTTCGACAGACACGAGCGAGAGTTGGCGCGATTGCGCGAATACCAGGTGTACCCTCCCCAGCAGACAAAAAACCAGATCAGTGCCAAAAATTCCAGATAGTAGCTCATTGGGTGGTTAAAAAAGCCTGGATTGGGGAGATAAATAGGGCGAAAACTTCCGTTATGATACGCCAAGGGGAGCGCGCCGACCACTGTCTGTCGGGCGGTGCCGACGTCGGAAACCGGTCTGTGCTATAAACTTACCCCAACGTTAAGGAGACATAAGTGAGACCCGGAATGTTGACCAGATATATCGCGATAGCGGCAATCGCCCTCACACTGACAGGGCTGGGTGGGTGTTCTGTGAACCCGGTAACCGGAGAGAAGCAGCTGTCTCTGATTTCAGAGAACCAGGAGCTGGCACTGGGGGCGGAACAGTACACCCCCACACAACAGACCCAGGGCGGCCGCTTCTACATCGACCCGGAACTTTCCATTTATGTGCGTGATGTGGGCCAGAAGCTGGCGCGCGTGAGTGACCGACCAGACCTTCCCTATGAATTTGTCGTGCTCAACAACAGCGTGCCCAATGCCTGGGCCCTGCCCGGCGGCAAGATAGCCATCAACCGGGGCCTGCTGGTAGAGCTGGAGGATGAGGCACAGCTGGCATCCGTACTGGGCCATGAGATTGTCCATGCCGCGGCTCGCCACAGCGTACAGCGCATGCAACAGAGCATGCTGATCAGTGCCGGAGTGGCCGGGCTGGGGTTCGCTCTTTCCGATAATGAGTGGGCCGGGCTGATCATGGGCGGTGCGGCTCTGGGCGCACAGCTGGCACTGGCCCAATACAGCCAGGGGGATGAACTGGAATCCGATGCCTACGGTATCCGATATATGAAAGAAGCCGGCTATGATCCGCAAGCCGCCGTGGAGCTGCAACAGCTGTTTCTGAAGTTATCGGAAGGGCGCCAGAGCGGATGGCTGGATGGCCTGTTCGCTACACACCCGCCCTCTGCAAAACGGGTTCAGGAAAACCAGGAACTGGTTCAGAACATCGGTTCCGGCGGTTATCGCGGCCGGGATGTTTACCAGCGTCGTATCGCCAAGCTCAAGGAACTTCAGCCGGCCTACGATGCCCATGATGAAGCGATGAAGCTGGCGTCGGAAGGCAAGTTCGAAGCCGCACTCGATCAGGTCAACAAGGCCATCAAGCTGGAGCCCCGGGAGGCCATGTTCTTTGCCCTGCGCGGCCGGATCTATCGCGGCATGGAGCAGCCGGAGAAGGCCAAGGCCGACTTCGACAAGGCCGTGTCGCTTTATCCGGAGATGTTCCAGTATCAGCTGTACAGCGGTTTGAACGAACTGGAGCTGAACAACCTTGGCAAGGCAAAAAACCATCTGGAGAAAGCCAATCAGGTGGTACCCACTTCCATTGCCTATCTCCGACTGGGTGATATCGCGCGGCAACAGGGCCAACGCAGTGAGGCGGTAGCCTATTATTCCACCGCCGCCGAAGCCGGTGGTGATGTGGGGGCTGAAGCCCAACGCAAGCTGGCCGAGCTCAGCAACTAAGCCTTTGCTGTGTCGAAAAAAGCCGGGCGCCAACACGCCCGGTTTTTTTATGGCTGTCACATTTGCTGACCTGACACAAAAACCGCGTCAACGATTGCATTGACTTCTAGAGCAATAACTCTAAAAATCAGGATAACCAACAACAATCGGATGGCGACCATGATGGTAAAACGACTTCAGCCGATGATGTCCCACGCACGGCGCAGCTATGTAGAGCTGATGTTCCAGGTGATGGGGCGGGCGCTGCAGGCAATCAGCGAGGTGGATGAAACCACCCGCAACGAAACCCGCGAACTGCCAGAGGGCTTCCTGTTCGAGATGCAGGTGATGCCCAACGGGCCGAAGCTCATCGTAGAACATACCGGCAACGGCAAGCTGCTTTTCCACGGGGATGAGGCTCCGCGTCCCGTTGACCTCTCGATACAGTTCAAGCACATCGCCCATGCCTTCCTGGTGCTTTCGTTTCAGGAGAAGACCTCCGTTGCCTTTGCCAACGATCGCATGCTGGTGGATGGCGATGTGAGTTACGCGGTGCGGATGACCCGGGTTCTCAACCGACTGGAATCCTTCATCCTGCCCAAGCTGATTGCCGAGCGGGCAGTCAAGGAATATCCGGCAACCATCAAACTGCCTGAAAAACTCATCAGTGCCGCCCGCATTTATCTGAAAGTCGCCACCCAATTTGTCGAGACAGTGAGAGCATAATGACCAACAAATACTACGAGTTCTTCTGCCCGGTAAAAGTGATTGCCGGTAAAGCCGCGCTGGAGCACATTCCCTATGAACTGACAGGGCTGGCAGCCAAGCGGCCCATGATTGTGACCGATAAAGGGGTGCGCGCGGCGGGCCTTCTCGACCCGGTGATTGCCGCTTGCGAAGAAAGCGGGCTGGAAATTGTCTCCATCTACGACGATGTGCCGCCGGATTCCTCCACCTCGGTGGTGAAAGACATTGCCGGCGTTTACCGTAAGGAAAAGTGCGACTCGATCATTGCAGTGGGCGGAGGCTCCGCCATTGATACCGGCAAGGCGGTGAATATTCTGGTGTCTGAAGGCGGCGACAATATTGCCAAATACAGTGGTGCCGGTGTTCTCAAGCATCCCCTCAAGCCGTTCTTTGTTGTACCTACCACCGCGGGTACTGGTTCCGAAGTGACCTCGGTGGCGGTCATCACCGATGAGAAAAAAGGCGTAAAACTGCCGTTTACCTCATCATTCCTGCTGCCGAACGCGGCCATCATCGACCCGCGTATGACCCTGACCCTGCCGCCCCACATTACGGCAGCCACCGCCATGGACGCCCTCACCCATGCTACCGAAGCGTTCACCTGCATGGCCAAGAACCCCTTGAGCGACGCCTATGCTACGGCGGCCATCAAGAAGGTGAGCCAGTCCCTGCTTGCGGTCATGGATAACCCGAAAGACAGTGATGGCCGGCTGGAACTGGCCCAGGCTTCCACCATGGCGGGCATTGCCTTCTCCAACTCCATGGTGGGTCTGGTGCATTCTCTCGGCCACGCTACCGGAGCCATCTGCCACCTGCCCCACGGCTTGTGCATGAGCCTGTATCTCCCGTACGTACTGGAGTTCAACCTTGAGAGCATTCGCGAGCCTTTAGGCGAGCTGCTTCTGCACCTGGAAGGCCCGGAGGTCTATTCCGCCACACCCGCGAGCCGACGCGCAGAGGTCAGCATTTCCGCCATTCGTAAACTGCGGGATGCCCTCTACAAGCGCTGCGAACTGCCCCGTACGTTGAAAGAAACCGGCAAAGTACTGGAAAATCAGCTGGAAAGCATTGCCAAGCTGGCCCTGGACGACGGCTCGATCATGTTCAACCCCCGGGAAGTGAGCCACGAAGATGCCATGGCGGTGCTTCGTCGCGCCTGGGCCTGATACCTCAGAGGCATATCTCGCCCCGGCCCTCTCTGGCCGGGGTTAGCCTAAAGTCAGATTCACAATAATTGAAATAAAATAGTAAGAAGGTAATATTTAGCGGGCATTCTGGCAGGGAGTTGGCCGGGTATCGATCTAACCAGCGTATGGGCCTGTCCTATCCAGAGTTCCGCCATGAAGAAACTCCTTTTCAAGCTCTCCTTTACCGCGATCCTGTTGAGCCTGCTAACCACTTTCAGTGGCAATGCCGCTGCCGAAGTGGACAATCAGGAGCGGGTGTTCCGCTTCAACATCTCTCCTAACGGCTACCCACCTTATCTGATCGTTGATGGCAGCAAGCCCTCCGGTATTATGTGGGACGTGGTAAACCTGATTGTCCCCCGCCTGGGCTACGAGGTGGAACCGGTAAAAATCCCCAGAAAACGGGTAGACCCTATGCTTGCCGACGGCTACATTGACGGCACGCCAAGGGCCATAGAGTGGACGGAAGAGCCGGAGAAGTTCCTGTTTACCGACCCGGTCGTTCACGTGGAGGAAGTATTCTTCTTCCCGAAGAGCTCTGAGCTTGAATACAAACACCCCGCAGACCTCTACGGCAAGACGATTGTCACCCCACTGGGATACTACTATCCCTTTCTCGAGCCCTATTTCAAAGATCATCGCATTAAGCGATTTGACGTCTCCAGAGATCGGGAGATTTTCACCTTTGTACTGCATGGCGAGCAGTTTCACGCAGCGCTTGCGGATCGGTTGGTCGGGCAATGGATTCTCAGGAACGAAGGACTGACCGAGCACTTTCGCTCTTCTGTGGAAGGAATCAGCCAGTTCGGCTTCCGGATCATGCTGCGTAAAGACTGGAAAGCGTTTGCCGAGGCCTTCAACCAGGAGCTGGCAAATATCCAGGAGAATGGCGAACTCGACGCCATTCTCTCAAACTATCGCTAAAACCCGATCACTCGAGGCGACGAAGCAGTAGCATCGGCGATACGCTAAGCACTGGTCGTAATTGCCAGCGGCCAAACAACGCCAACAGAATGGCTGCAATCAGCGGTACTGGCAGCATCACCTGCCAGTGCCAGCGGAAAGTGCCCTCGAACATTCCGGCCTGGAGCGCATATACCGCCCCTTCCGCCGCAATCACACCAAGCGTGCCGGCAAAGAACCCCAACAGTGCGAATTCCAGCATGGTACTGCGTGCCAGCAATGACTGCTGGCCGCCCAGGGTTCGCAGCAACGCCCCCTCCCTCTGACGATCCCGCAGGGTGGCACTGACAACTGCTGCCATCACCACCAGGGCGGCCGCGAGAATCAGCGCCAGGATTGCCTCAATGGCCTGAGTTACCTGCTGCACAATCTGCTGGATGCGATCAATGATATGGTCTATCTCCAGCACCGAGACCGTCGGGAACTGGCGCGAGAAGTCGTTCAGAGCCAGTTTATTGTCCGGGTTCAGATAGAACGCGGTAATCCAGGTGGCGGGCATGCCAGTCAGACCGCCATCGGGCGGAAAGGCCATGTAGAAATTGGGTTTCATGCTGTCCCACTGCACAGTACGAATACTCGTTACTGGCTCGGTCACCTTGCTGGAGCCGATGGTGAAGGTCAGCCGATCACCCAGCTGCAAACCGAGTTTCTCCGCCAGCTCAGCTTCTACCGAAACCCCCTCGGTTTCGCCCGGCCCGAACCACTGGCCATCCACAATCCGGTTGTCTTCCGGCAGCTCCGGCATCCAGGTCAGATTCAGCTCCCGGTTCAGCGCACCAACCCGCTCATCCTTGCTGACCGCTTCTTTCACCGGCTCGCCATTCAGTTCGGTCAGGCGACCGCGAACCATCGGATAAAGCGTCTCCAGGGGCGCGCCGCGAGTGGCCCAGAATTCCTCAACATCATCCACCGCATCCGGGGCAATGTTGATCAGGAAATGGTTTGGCGCGTCGTCCGGCAGCTGGGCCTGCCAGTCGTCCAGCAGGGAGGAACGCACCAACACCAGCGTAGCAGCCAGCATAAGCGTCATGGCAAAAACCGCCATCTGCGCCATGCTGGCACGTCGGTGCCGATATAAGCCCACCAGGGCCAGGCGCCAGGAGTTGCCGCCACCCTTCACTCTGCGCAAGAGGGCGACCATGCCCCACCCCAGCAGACCGAGCACACCCAGCAGCAGTACCAGCCCGCCCAAAAGTGCGGCCACCAGCATCAGCTCGCCGGCGTACATCCATACCAACCCAAACACGGCGACCACCGCCAGCAGGATATCCGGAATGGCTTCCCGGCCGGTTTCGCCGGGCTGGGAGCGTAATACCCGCATGGCGGGAACATTACGCAGGCGGCGAATGGGCGGATAGGCAAATGCGAATAGAGAAACCAGTGCCGTTAACAGGGAGGGCGTTAACGCGGAAGGATCCAGGTAGAAATCAACGGGCCGTTCCAGCAGGTCGCTCAGCAAACGCACCAACAGCCAGAACAATGGTAACGCCACTGCCAGACCACCCAACACGCCAACAACACCCCACAGAGTGAGGCGGCGCAGGTAGAGCTCACCAATGCCCCGGCTGGATAATCCAAGGGTTTTCAGCAATGCCACCGTGTCCCTCTGAGACAGAGCGTATTGCCGGCTGGCCACCGCCACGGCTACCGCCGCCAGCAACACCGCAAGACTGCCACCCAGCAGCAGGAAGCGTTCGGCCCGCTCCAGGGAGCGCGAGAAGGTTTCACCGTCTCTGACCCCTTCCCACTCGTGACTGGGCTCCAGCTGTGGTTCCAGCCACTGGTAATAGTCTTCAAGCACACCTTCGGCGCCGGCAAACAGGTAGACATATTCCACGCGGCTACCTTCCTGGACCACACCGGTGCCGGCAACATCGTCCACATGCATCATCACCCGTGGCGCCAGTGATGACAGCCGGAAGCCGCCGTCCGGCTCGCGGATTAATAAGCGGGTGATTTCCAGTTTAAGATTGCCGACTTCCAGAGTATCGCCGATGTCCAGTTCGAGCAGACGCAGCAACCGTGGATTCACCCACACCTGGCCGGGGCCGGGGCCCTGACTGACAATCTGTCTCGGCTCTGCAGCACCGGACTGGATCTCGATTTCGCCGCGCAACGGATATTCGTCGCTCACGGCTTTGACCGAGACCAGCTGAAACCCGCTTTCGCCGAAGACCATGGTGGAGAACTCCACCATGCGCCCGGTTTCGAGGCCTCGGGACTGGGCATTCTCCAACCATTCCGGTGGGATCGGACGGCCGTTCTCGGCTTCCAGTTGCCGGTCTGCCGCCAGAAAGGAGCTGGCAGACGATACCAGGGTACGCTGCAACTGGCTGGCGAACAGCGCAATCGTGGCTACGGTGGCAACAGCAATAATCAGCGCAACCAGCACCACACGAACATCGCGCTCTCGCCAGTCTCGGCTCACGGACATAAGTTTGTTGGAGGCTCTCATCAGTGTGCCGGCTCCCCGACCAGATCCGGCTCAGTCAGCACTCCCGCCTCGATGTGCAGCTGCCGGCCGCAACGTTCTGCAAGGTGTTCATCATGGGTAACCATTACCAGTGTGGTGCCCTGCTCCCGGTTCAGGTCCATCAGAAGGTCAGATACCGCCTGTCCGGTTCGGTTGTCCAGATTGCCCGTGGGCTCATCCGCAAACAGAATGGCGGGGTCGGAGGCAAAGGCCCGCGCAATCGCGACGCGCTGCTGCTCGCCACCGGACAACTGACGAGGGGTATGGTTCAGCCGTTCCCCCAAACCTACACGATCAAGCAATTCTCTGGCCCGCTGCTCCGGTGCCTCCGTGCCACCCAGTTCCAGCGGTAGCATGACATTTTCAAGCGCGGTTAACGCTGGCAGCAACTGGAACGACTGGAACACAAATCCGACCCGACGGGCCCGCAGTTTGGCACGCTCATCTTCACTCAGCTTGCTGATGACCGCACCATCCAGTTCAACGGTGCCTTCCGTGGGTGTATCCAGGCCCGCAAGCAAGCCAAGCAAAGTCGTTTTACCGGAACCGGAGCGACCAACGATGGCTACGGACTCTCCCCGATTGATTTCCAGACTGACCCCCTGCAAGATCGTGAGCGTATCGGTTTCCAGGCTGACCCGGTGGGTCAGATCAGTCACCCGCAACATAGGGTTGCTATCGGTATTACTGAGATCCGTCATCTGGTTCACGGTGACTCCATTGTCTGTATCGTTGAATCTGTAAAGGGTATATGAATTTACTATGCATACGATATCGCTGTACGTCAGATCAATCGTACTATCGGCTCTGTTCTTGCTCACCTTGCCCGCGCTGGCCAGCCAGAACACAGTGCTGGTGGTGGGTGACAGCCTGAGCGCCGCCCACGGCGTACCCTCGGAAACCGCGTGGGTGGAGCTGCTGAGGGACCGTATCAACAGCCGGGAACTGAACTGGACCGTGGTGAATGCCAGTATCGGCGGCGAAACCACCGACGGTGGCCTGCGGCGCCTGCCAGGTCTGCTGGAAACCCACGATCCCACGATTGTAATCATTGAGCTCGGCGGCAATGACGGCCTGCGGGGGTTCCCACCCAATGTGATTGAATCCAATCTGGCCAATATGATCGAGCAGGTACGCGGCATCGGCGCCACACCTTTGCTGGTGGGTATGCAGATCCCGCCAAACTACGGCCAGCGCTACACCACCATGTTCGCCGATATCTTTCCGACTCTTTCAGACCGATACAATACGCCCCTGGTTCCTTTCTTTCTGGACGGCATTTACGATCAGGACGGCTTGATGCAAGGTGACGGCATTCATCCGACGGAAGAGGCACAACCCCGGCTGCTGGATAACATCTGGCCAAAGTTGGAACCGCTGCTGAACAAACAGGCCAGCAGCTGACTACTCAGATTACCTGCCGGACAAACCCTAAAGCTCGGCGTTCAGACCAGTAGTAACCGTCCCGGGCATGTTGGACAAACCCCACATGCCCACCCCACTTCGGGATTTCCATCTGGACGTGATGTCCCAATACCTGACGACTGTCCGGAAAACAGCGGGCCGAAAGGAACGGGTCATCTGCTGCATTCACTACCAGAGCTGGCACCCGGATATCACTCAACCGGAACAGAGCAGAACACCGGGCCCAATAGTCGGCCGCGTCCTGGAATCCATGCAGTGGTGCCGTATAGCGATTATCGAATTCATGAAAACTCCGGATATTTTCAAAACCGCTAACGTCTATCAGATCAGGGAACTTTTCAGCTTTTTCCCGCATCTTGACCTGCAGATCGGTTAAAAACCGTTGCATGTAAATACGCCGGCTGGGTCGCGCCAGCACGTCCGCGCTGCCCGCCAGGTCCAGAGGCACCGAGTAGGCCACCGCACCACTGATACGGCTGTCCACACGCTCCCCCTGCTCGCCCAGGTACAGCAGCGTGAGATTCCCTCCCATACTGAAACCTGACAGGAAGAGGTTCTGATACCGCCGCCCCAGCGCGTGACTGACGACGGCATGCAGATCCGAAGTGGCGCCACTGTGATAGAAGCGCGGCTGTTGATTCATCACCCCGCCGCAGGACCGAAAGTTCCATGCCAGCACATCCCAGCCGTCGGCCATCAATGCTCTGGCCAGACCCAGCACGTAGGGCCGGCGGCTGTGGCCTTCCAGCCCATGGGATATCACCGCCAGCCGGTCACTGCCCTGGCGATACCAGTCCAGATGCAGTTCGTCGTCATCGTCGGTGGCCAGTATGTCGGTTTCCGGTTCCGGCAGGGTCACTTTCCGGAACAGGGTCGGCCATACCGACTGGACGTGGCCATTACGCAACCACACCGGCGGACGATAGGCTTCAAGCTTAGCTTTGTGCAAATTTTGACCTTTCATTTCAGGGGGTTGACGAACCTGATTAAAGTACTTAATATGCGCGCCACATTGATGCTGTTCCCCGATAGCTCAGTTGGTAGAGCAACGGACTGTTAATCCGTTTGTCGCTGGTTCGAGCCCAGCTCGGGGAGCCACTTATTCCGAAAGGCCGCTGATCAGATATCAGCGGCCTTTTCTTTTGGGCCTCAGAAAACCTCGGCCCGCTGCATGAACTCCCGCAACACCTGGAACAGCGTATAACCATCCCGTGTACCGATCATTTCACGAATCGAGTGCATGGCAAACTGGGGTACGCCGATATCCAGCGTGGTCACTCCAAGATTTCCCGCGGTCAACGGCCCGATCGTGCTGCCACACCCCATGTCACTACGCACCACAAATGTCTGGTGCGGCAACCCCAGTTCATCGCTGATGTGGCGATACAGGGCAGCGGAACGACTGTTGGTGGCGTAACGCTGATTGTGGTTTACCTTGATGACCGGCCCCTGATTCAACAATGGCCCATGATTCTCATCATGTCGGTCTGCGTAGTTTGGATGGATACCGTGGGCGTTATCCGCGGAAATCATCATGGAACGAGCAATGGCACGGCTTTTCCCGGCGCCACACCAGCGGTCCAGCACCGCCGTGAGAAACGGCCCCTGGGCACCTTCGGCGGACATACTGCCCACTTCCTCATGGTCATTACAGACCAGTAGTGCCGGCTCGTCACCAGAGGTTTCCAGCAGGGCCTGCAGGCCGATATAACAACTGAGCAGATTATCGAGCCGTGCGGAGGCCAGGAACTCTTCATGCAGCCCCACCAGAGCTGCACCCTGTGCATCGTAAAAACTCAGCTCATAGCCCAGAATCTTGCTGGTCTGCAGCCCGGATTCTTTGGCAATCTGCTGTTTCAGCAACTCGGCAAAGGTGGTGGTATCGGTTTCCGGCACCTGCATAACCACCGGCGGAAGATCAGTCTGGGCATTAACGGTGCGACTGCTGTTCGCCTCCCGGTCCAGATGGATGGCCAGGCTCGGAATGATCGCCACCGGCTTGCGGAAATTCACCAGGGTGTCCCGTACTTTGCCGTTGTCGTCCAATACCGTCACACGGCCGGCCAAAGAAAGATCCCGGTCAAACCAGGGGTTCAGCAATACGCCCCCATACACTTCCACACCCAACTGGAAAAAGCCCTTGCGGCGAATCTCAGGGTTCGGTTTGGCCTTCAGGCAGGGGCTGTCGGTATGGGCTCCCACCATCCGGATGCCGGAACTGACCACATCCTTGGTGCCGGTACGAAAGGCAACAATAGACGAGCCATTACGGGTTACGTAGTAGCCCTGCCCTGGCTGCAACGACCATTCTTCGCGCTCGTCCAGCGGTTGAAATCCCGCTGCTTCAAGACGCGTTTTCATGGTATTGACCGCATGCCACGGAGTCGGCGAGGCATTCAAAAACTCAATCAAGTCTTTATTGAATTCAGTGTGTTCCATGATCTTCCTGATTGCATGATAATGGCGGCTACAGTATGGCATGAAGCCGCGCCGGCTCCTACCGGGTACGCTGCGCACCGCCATAAGCACTCACCGAAGATTCCGGAGTTCACTGTGTCACTACCCCGCTTTCTGGATATCGAATACTGCCAGACCGACGACGCCCTGTTTCCCACGGCCATCGCCTGGTCCCTTGCAGACGGCCAGATGAAAACCGTGGTAATTGCACCGGAGGATGCCTGGTTGCCCGAAGATGGCGACCTGGGCGATGTAGACCTGCTGTATCTGGAAGAACAGGGGGTACCCCTGCTGGAACTGGCCAGGGAGCTGCACGAGGATCTGCCGGACCAGACCGTATACGTGGATGGACTGGATCCGGACGAAATCCTGATAGACCTGATCTTCAGTGCCGTTCGCCAGGAGGCCCCGTTTGAAATCGCCCCCATTTCCGAGCTGATTACCGGCCTGGACAGCGAAGCACTGGAAGACCGCCGCCGGCAGTTGCTCTTTGATGAAGGGCTTGAACCGCAGCTGCCGGAAAACGGCGTATATTCCCTGCTGTTGCTGGCCCGTGAGGAAGGCTACCTGGAGGATTGAGGTCCGGCCCCTGATCACGGGGAACTGTGACATGAGTCCGCGTAACATTGCGTTACACAAGGCAGAATCGGGCGTCAGTACCGTTACTGACAGGAAGCCTGATAATAATGAACAAGGTCACACCCCGTTTCCTCACATCCAGCCTGATAGCGCTTGGCCTGTTTTCTTGCGCCGCCTTTGGCCAGGAGACCCCTCGCTCCGATAAACACT
Organism: Marinobacter sp. ST-43; assembly: GCF_030541085.1. Classification (NCBI taxonomy): domain Bacteria; kingdom Pseudomonadati; phylum Pseudomonadota; class Gammaproteobacteria; order Pseudomonadales; family Marinobacteraceae; genus Marinobacter; species Marinobacter sp. ST-43. Next base: position 37,044 of record NZ_JASSVO010000018.1, on the reverse strand, counting down.
ATGTCGGACTGTTGGCGACAGCCATTGAACACCGCTCCATCGGGCAATCCGACGAGGATTGCTGGGGCCAGGCAGCGACACTGGTGATTGGCGGCCACCTGAGCGACCTGATTCATGCAGAGGTGAGGCTGGGGGGCGGCTTGGCAGACGCCGAGATTTCCCGTGGCGACCTGAGCCTGGCCGTCGACTACTTCGGCAGCTGGTACATGGGCCTGCACTACCCCATCGGTGAGCTTGGCAATGTCTATGCCCAGGCTGGCTTTACCCATGTCAGCGGGGAGGCAACCCTCGACAACCGGGATGCCGACGCCAATGCCCAGTTTCGGGATATCGAGGGCGATTACCCGAGCAGCAGCTTCAGCTTCAGCTGGCTGGCCGGCCTGGACCTGGAACTGATGGATAACACCTACCTGGTTTTCGAGGGCGGCAAGCTGTTTGAAGACACGGACACCAGCGCCAATGCCTTCCAGTTCTCCTCAGGTATCCGTTACGAGTTCTGATGCCGGATATGCCAGCACCGATGGATTTTCGGGTTGCGCTGAAAATCCTTGTCCAGAGTGCTGGCACTCACCTCTTTCACTTCAAACTCTGACTCCAGCGCCTCATCCAGCCTGAACTTACGGAAGTTATTGGAGAAAATCAGCAGGCCATCACTGGACAGTCGTGCCATGCACTGCCGCACCAGATCGGCATGATCGCGCTGAATATCGAGAACGCCAGCCATCCGGGCTGAGTTTGAGAAGGTGGGCGGGTCCATGAAAATCAGATCAAAGGTCTGATTCGCGGTTTTTCGGTCTGCCAGCCAGGCCAGACAGTCTGCCTGTTCGACGACATGCTTGCGCGGATCTGCCGAGTTGAGAGCCAGGTTATCCTGAGCCCAGCTGACGTAGGTTTTGGACATGTCCAGGCTCAGGGTGCGGCTGGCTCCGCCAACCGCTGCGTGCACGGTCGCTGCGCCGGTATAACAGAACAGGTTCAGAAAACGCTTGCCCCTGGCATGTTGCTGGATCCAGTAACGTACCGGGCGATGATCCAGGAACAGGCCGGTATCCAGATAGTCTTTCAGGTTCACCTTCAGGGCGCAGCCGTGCTCGTGCACGTTAAAGTACTCGCCGGTCGCCGCCTGTTTTTCATATTGCCGGGTACCGGTCTGGCGCTGACGTTGCTTGCACACCAGATCCTCCGGCGCGACCTCAAGCACTTCCGGGATCACCGCCATGGCTTCGGCAAGGCGCTCTCTGGCTGCCTTTTCGTCGACGGATTTCGGGGCCAGGTATTCCTGAACATGCACCCGCCCCTCGTAGATATCGATCGCCAAGGCATATTCCGGCATATCGGCATCGTATAGGCGGTAACAGCCAATGTTCTGCTTCCTGGCCCACTGGCCAATCGTTTTCAGATTCTTCTTGAGACGGTTACGCAGCATGTCTGCCCGTTCGGCGTTGGCGATGCGAGGCATAATCTGCCCCGGCGCGGCCGGATCACGGGGCGTGCGGGCATTCTCCGGCTGTACATCGAACAGCAACAGCTGCGCCGGCAGCTTGCCATTGAACAACTTGTACTGCTTGAAGCTTCGCAAACCGAGGGATTTTCCGAACTCCGGCGCACCGGTGAACACCCCCAGGCGCCATCCGGTGAGCTCCCGGGCCACAACCTCTCCAAGGGCCTGGTACAGGGCCGCCAGTTCCTTGCGCTCACTCAACCGCTCACCGTAGGGCGGGTTGGTCAGCACCAGGCCAGTATCGCTCCAGTCATTCTTGCGAGTGAATTCGGAGATCGGCCTGGCTTCTACACGAACGATACCTTCCAGGCCAGCTCGCAGGATGTTCTTCTCCGCAGTCGCAATCACGCGACCATCCCGATCAAAACCATAAAAAGTGGGAATGCGCCCCTGCTTGCCCTCATGGGCCCGACGCTCCGCTTCCTGGCGCAGCGACAGCCAAAGCTCGGGCTGGTGTCCTGGCCACTTTTCGAACCCGAACCGCTCCTGCTTCCGCCCCGGCGCAATGTCCAGCGCCATCAACGCAGCTTCAACCACCAGCGTACCGGAACCGCACATCAGGTCCACAAAGTCACCACCGTTAGCGGCAATCTCTGGCCACCCTGCCCGCAGCAGCAAAGCCGCTGCAAGGTTTTCTTTCAAGGGCGCGATACCCTTTTCGGTTCGGTAGCCCCGCATATGAAGGCTGTGACCACTCAGATCAATCCCCAACGACAAGCGGCCCCGGTTCAACCGCGCCGATACCGTGACATCCGGGTCTTTCGGCGCAACCGAGGGCCTGGGTGCACCGGCACCCCGAATGCTGTCAACAATGCCATCTTTCACTTTCTGGGCGCCAAACTGAGTGTTCCGGATGGCTTCGTTCTGGCCAAGAAACGTTACCCGGAAGCTCCCCCCCGCGGGTATATGGGCCTGCCAGTCAAGATCCACGACACCGGCATAAAGTTCGTCGGCGCTCCGGGCATCCACATCCGCCACATTCAGAATCACCCTGTTCGCCAGACGGGACCACAGGCAGGCCCGATAGCCACTCTCCAGCTCGCCCTCAACCCAGACACCAGCGGGTGCATTCCGCACAAGGTTCAGGCCGAATTCTTTCAATTCATCGGCCAGGAGGTACTCGACGCCTTTGGGGCAGGTTACGAAAAAGACATGCTTGGACAAGATCAACTCCTGGTTTTCTGAATAGGGCCGGTAAGTTTCCGGAATGGCAGTAAAAGCCTTTTAGCGACTGTCATCGTTATTTCACAAAAATATAAAAGAAGCGCCATATAGATGAAATAAATAGTGTACACCGGCGCGAGGTTCGTCTTACCTTGTAGTTGACGCGTCGTTCCGGAGGCCGAATAAAAGTCTCCGTTAACAGGATCCTGACTGCTCTGACCGGAGCTGGCAATAGTGGGTTGTCCCGGAGAGGCTCCCGACTGCCAAGGTCACTGCAGATGTGTACACGCTTGTTCTGTTAATCCATCAGTGAGGAACGGCATGAAAAGACAGAAGAGAGACATGTACGCTCGTGCATTCAAGCGGGGTTATCTCGCTGGCGTGTCCGGCAAATCCAAAGACAGCTGCCCGTTAGAACAACCGGAAGTCCGCCAGGAATGGCTGAACGGGTGGCGAGAAGGCCGCACAGATAACTGGGAGGGCATGACCGGCGTCTCCGGCATCCATAAACTGGCCAACGTAACCGCAACGTAATGGCCAACCCCGTTTAACCCTGATCTGTTTTTTTCAATTTTTACGCACAAATCACAATCAGAGCAGTAACCAGAGCAACCCAAACGGGGCCTCCCGCCCCGTACCATGCGAAGAAGCGCTACGGGGTTTATTCCCCGCAAGGGCCCGCTCAGCGGGCCCACCTTCTTTCTGGCCTCAGCTGATTTCTTTCCGGATTGCTTCCACAGCTTCGTTGATCAACGACGGGCCTCGATAAATAAACCCGGTATAGATCTGCACCAGCTTTGCGCCTGCGCGAATCTTCTCTGCCGCACTGTCGCCATCCGTGATGCCGCCCACGCCAATAATCGGCAGCCGATCGCCCAGCTCAGCATACAGCCCCTGAATCACTTTCACAGACGCTTCCCGTACCGGTGCACCGCTGAGACCGCCCGCCTCCCGCTCGTGAGCGTGCCCCTTCACCGCCTCCCGGCTGATCGTGGTGTTGGTGGCAATCACACCATCCAGGCCAGCTTCGAGCAATGCTGCAGCCACAAAGCGAATGCCCTGCTCATCCATATCCGGGGCGATCTTTACAGCCACCGGCACATAGCGGCCATGCTTTTGCTCACACGCTGCCTGCTCTTCCTTTATGGCGTGCAAAAGCTGCTTGAGCGAATCGCCAAACTGCAGATCCCGGAGGCCCGGCGTATTGGGAGAAGATACATTAACGGTGATGTAGTCGGCATAGGGGTAAACAGCCGCTATTCCTTTACGGTAGTCCTGTTCAGACTGCTCATTCGGGGTGTCTTTGTTCTTGCCGACATTAATGCCCAGTACGCCCCGGTAACGGCGGTGGCGGACATTGGTAATGAGGTGTTCCAGGCCTTCATTATTGAACCCCATGCGGTTAATGATGGCCTGGTGCTCCGGCAACCGGAACATTCGGGGTTTTGGATTACCGGGCTGTGCCAGAGGCGTAACAGTGCCCACTTCGATAAACCCGAAACCAAGAGCACCAAGAGCATCAATGTGGTCGGCGTTTTTGTCCAGCCCAGCAGCCAATCCAACCGGATTCGGGAATTCCAGGCCCATCACGTTTACCGGGCAAGGCTCCGGCTGTCGGGTAAATGTATTCAGGATGCCCAGTTTTTGAGCAACATCCAGGCTGCCAAGGGCAACATTATGGGCCCGCTCCGGTGGCAATCGGAACAGCAGGTTTCTCAGAAGGCCGTACATCGTCAAACTCCTTTCTCCGGGTGGCAGGAGTATACCGAAAGTTTTCCACACCATCTTGTGTAAACCCCAATTAGTCCCGAATACCCCGCCCTGTATAGCCTCCCGACGCTTTTCCACGGAATCTGTGGATAACCCTGTTGAAAATTGCCGAGCAAGCGCCCCGACCCCTTGATAACTGCGCCAGCCTACAAATTGATCATTTTTTGATCAGTTATTTTCCCTTTATTTATCAATAGCTTAAATAGATAAAATTATCATTTGACGGCTTTGGTAACAAAATGCTAACGGGTAACCAATTCGTCATGATGTGCATAAATCGATCACAGCCAGGCCATTAATTCCACCCATTTCTACGTTTAATCCCGTTATACTGCCCTCATCGCGAAAAGCCCGGAGTGAATCCAATGGAACAGCCTGATCAACCCAGCCAGCAGCGCCAGAATAATCTCGAATCCGAGAAGCATGCGGCGACCCGGGTCACGATCATTGGCATGATTCTCGATGCCGTTCTGGGCATCATAAAAGTCATTGGCGGCACTCTTTTTAATTCCCAGGCGCTACTGGTGGATGGTATCCATTCATTTACCGATGTGGCATCGGATTGGGTGGTTCTGGCGGTCATGCGTCTGTCCCGTAAGGAGCCAGATGCGGACCATCCTTACGGACACCAGCGAATCGAAACCCTCGGCACTCTGGTACTGGGCAGCATTCTTATTGCCGTGGGCGCGGCCCTGGCCTGGGAGAACATTCTCAGGCTCCTGTCCGGTGAAGCGCAGCTGGTTCCGGGCTGGCCAGTGCTGGTAGCGGCCGCGGCCTCGGTAGCAGGCAAGGAATGGATCTACCGTTATACTCGCCATGTTGGCATGAAAATCCGCTCAGACCTGATCATTGCCAACGCCTGGCACAGCCGTACCGATGCATTTTCGTCAGTGGTCGTTCTGGTATCTACCATCGGTGCCATGCTGGGTTTCGTCTGGCTCGACGTGGTAGCCGCCGTCCTCATTGCAGCCATCATTGTGCACATCGGCTGGAAATTCACCTGGGACAGCGTGAAAGAACTGGTCGATACAGGTCTGTCCGAAGATGATACCCGGATGTTGAAAACCATTGCCCTGGAAACGGATGGCGTGCGAAATGTTCATGAACTGCGCAGCCGGCGGATGGGGCACGACATCCTGCTGGACGTACACCTGGTAGTTCGCCCGGAAATCAGCGTTTCCGAAGGGCATCAGATTGGTATGAAGGTGGTCACGGGCATGCGGGATGCCCTGGAGAACATTCGGGACATCAACTTCCATATCGACGCCGAGAATGATGAAAAAGTGCCCCACGCCACCGACCCGGGGCTACCCGATCGCGAAGCACTTCGTCGCCTGCTGACAGAGAAGCTGGGAGAGCTACCACCACAAAGCCGGCTCCGGCTTCATTACCTCAAGAATCGCATCCACCTGGAAATCTTCCTGGATGAAAACCATTCCGGGCCACACCTGACCACGGAACAGGTTCGAGCGGTTCTGGCAGACTACCCCTGGTTTGGCAGCGTCCGGGTCTGGGTCGCTGCCAACTGACGCGCCGGTTTAACGGCGCCGGTTCTCCTCCATGCGCGACAGAAATTCCTGCATCACCAGGGTATACAGCTCTCCGCCCAGAAACTTGTCTTCCACACCCGAGTCGATACTCGGGTTGTCATTCACTTCAATCACCGCCACCCGATTCCCGGCTTGTTTGATGTCGACACCGTAAAGCCCATTACCGATCAACCGGGTCGAATTCAATGCCGCCTGGATGACATTGCGAGGCACCTCGTAGGTGGGCATGGTTTCAAAACCGCCACTTTCCACTGTGGCACCACCGTGCTGGTAAATCTGCCAGTGACCTTTCACCATCAGATATTTACAGGCATAGATGGCCCGGCCGCCAAGCACACCAATACGCCAATCGTAATCCGTGTAGAAGTACTCCTGAGCCAATACCAACGCAGACTGTTTGAACAGGTCTTTCAGCCCTGCCCGAAGTTCCTTTTCGTCCTTGGCTTTGATCACACCACGGGAAAAGGCGCCATCCGGAATTTTGATGACCACAGGAAAGCCCAGTTCATTACTCACCTGCTGTACCGCATCCTTCTGATCCTTTGAAAGGATCAGCGTTTTCGGTGTTGGCACCTTGTTGTTTTTAAGCAGGTCCGCCAGAAACACCTTGTTGGTACAACGCAGAATCGACACCGGGTCGTCAATTACCACCATCCCCTCGGCCTCTGCCTTGCGAGCAAACCGATAGGTGTGGTGATCAATAGCGGTGGTTTCACGAATAAACAGACCATCATATTCTGGCAGGCGCATGTAATCCCGGCGGGTAATGCGCTCCACGTTAATTCCCAGCTTTCTGCCAGCACGCTCAAAACGCTTCAGAGCCATCTCATCGCTCGGAGGCAACTCTTCCTCCGGGTTCACCAGCATAGCCAGATCAAAACGGTAGCGGCGACGGGTGCGGGGTTTTCGCCAGATCATGCTGCTGAAGCGATCCAGGGCGGCCGCGAACAAATCCTGCTCGCGCTCGTCAAGATCCGCCGGTGCCGCCGGCTTCATGGTTTCGATCTGCCATTGTTTGCGGTGACGGAACACCACTTCCAGAATCGGGCACGGAAACCGCTCGAACAGGGCACGGGCCACGGGCTTCAGGTCTGGATGTTCGGCCTGGCCAAAATAGGTTCGGATTCGTACTTCATGGGTGGCGTCCCGGTCATCGGTGGCGGGATCGATTTCGGAGGCTGATTTTTCCAGCCACTGGATGACACTGCTGTCCAGCTCTTCGAGTTCAAGCGAAAACAGTCCCTTCCGGCTCAGGTCGTTGAGCGTCATAACCGATGGCACCACGTGGTGCCCGCGCGCTTCCGCAAGCAACGAACAGTAGTAGCCCCGGCTCAGATACCTGGCACTCTGACACAGGTTTATCACCCGCACGCGGCTGTTAACCGGGGCGGTAAACTGAAGGTATTGATCGAAAGTAAGCACGTCTTCGCTGGGGTAGTACGGTGCCCAGTCTTTGGCGCGATCTACAACGATGAGCAATCGGGACATAAAGCGGCATTCCTCCCTGAAGGTAGAGCCTGATAATTCCGGCAACAATACGCCCCATCCCCTTGCCAGACAATCGCCTGAAGATGCGTGCTTTTACGCATCATCCGCTGCTATGACGGGATGGCATCTGTCTACCATAATAGCGGCAATGAGCGTGCCCGCCAGGCGCTACCTTTTTTTGTTTAACCGGGTTCACCAGACCATGACCGATGTAATGCTCCGCCAAGCCCATGCCAGTGATCTGGATGCCCTCGTTCAGCTGGAGAACCGCTGTTTTACCGAGGACAGGATATCCCGGCGCAGCTTCCGCCGCTTTCTGGAGATGCCCAGGGACCGACTGGTTATCGCCGAACTGAACGGCGAACTGGTGGGCTACTGCCTGGTGCTGATGAATGCAGCCACCCGGCTGGCTCGGATTTACTCGATTGCAGTCTCACCCGTTGCCCGCGGCCGCGGTGTGGGTGAAAGACTGGTCCGTGAGGCGGAGAAGGAAGCGGTTGAGGCAGACCGTATCATCATGCGGCTGGAAGTGCGTGAAGACAACATCGGGGCCATTTCCCTGTATCGTCGGCTGGGATATCGGCAGTTTGGCACCTACCGGGACTACTACGAAGATCACGGCGATGCCTTGCGGTTCGAGCGACGGATTCTCTACTACGAGCCCTCTCGCGAATTTCTTCCGGTGCCCTATTACCCCCAGACCACCGAGTTCACCTGCGGTCCGTCTGCATTAATCATGGCGATGGCGGCCCTTGACGAACAGCAACCAGTAAGCACGCTGGAGGAGCTGAAAATCTGGCGTGAAGCCACCACCATCTTCATGCTGGCCGGGCATGGCGGTTGTGGCCCCCATGGGCTTGCGCTATCTGCCTGGCACCGGGGCTTCGAGGCCAGTGCCTGGATCAGCCAGGAAGGCGCGCTGTTCAAAGATACGGTCCGCAACGAAGATAAAAAGCGGGTACTGGAACTGGTGCACGAGGGGTTCCTGCACGATATCGGGCAGACTGAAATCCAGCTGCATCACGACCCGCTAACCCTGGAGGCAATGGAGAAGGCCCTGCATGACGGGCGCATCCCTGTCATCCTGATCAGCACCTGGCAACTGAACCGGAGCCGGGTGCCGCACTGGGTAACCGTATGTGCCATCGACGAGGATTTCGTGTACCTGCATGACCCGGAAATCGATACCGAGGAAGGGGAAACCGTGGCCGACAAGCAATACCTGCCCATCGACCGACGGGTATTCGACAAGATGTCGCGCTATGGCCGCAACCAGCCCCTGCAGGCGGCAGTGATTGTCGGCCCCAAACGCCACTGATCAGCCGGTCCGCAGGGCCGCTTCCTTCAGTTCCGAAATCTGATCCCGCAGGCGCGCCGCGGTCTCGAAATCCAGATCCGCGGCGGCTTTGTACATCTCGTCTTCCAGTTTCGCCACTTCCTTGAGGACATCTTCCGGCGAGCGATTGCCTACCTTTACGCGATAATCCTCGGCTTCTTCAGCAGCCTTCTGCCCGGGACGCTCCGCTTTGCGCCGGCCACGACCCCCGCCGCCCGCGGCACCCTCCATAATATCCGCGATCTTCTTGTTAAGACCGATGGGGGTAATACCATGCTCCTCGTTGTGTGCCATCTGCTTGGCACGACGACGCTCGGTCTCATCAATGGCCCGCTGCATGGAACCGGTGATCCTGTCGCCATACAGAATGGCCTTGCCGTTCACGTTACGGGCGGCCCGACCAATGGTCTGTATGAGCGAACGCTCTGAGCGCAGGAAGCCTTCTTTATCCGCATCCAGTATTGCCACCAGTGACACTTCCGGCATATCCAGCCCCTCCCGGAGCAGGTTGATGCCCACCAGCACGTCAAACTCGCCCCGCCGCAGATCCCGAATAATCTCTACTCGCTCCACGGTATCGATATCTGAATGCAGATAACGCACTCGGATGTCGTGCTCCATCAGGAAGTCGGTCAGATCCTCGGCCATGCGCTTGGTGAGCGTTGTGACCAGCACCCGCTCATTCACCCCGACGCGCTGGTGAATCTCGGACAGCAGATCGTCAACCTGGGTAGAGGCGGGCCGAACCTCAATCTCCGGGTCCAGCAGCCCGGTCGGTCGCACCACTTGCTCCACCACCTGGCCAGCATGCTCGGCCTCATAATTCCCCGGGGTGGCCGAGACAAAGATCATCTGGGGCGCAATTCGCTCCCACTCCTCAAACCGCATGGGGCGGTTGTCCAGTGCTGATGGCAGGCGGAAACCGTACTCCACCAGAGTTTCCTTACGTGACCGGTCGCCCTTGTACATGGCGCCAATCTGCGGGATGGTCACGTGGGACTCGTCCACTACCAGCAAAGCGTTGGGTGGCAGGTAGTCAAACAGTGTGGGTGGCGCTTCACCGGGGTTACGCCCGGAGAGATAGCGGGAGTAGTTCTCGATACCATTGCAGTAACCCAGCTCCAGCATCATCTCGATGTCGTAGCGGGTACGCTCCTCCAGCCGCTGAGCTTCCACCAGCCGGTTGTTATCCCGCAACTGCTGCAGCCGAACATCGAGCTCCTGCTTGATATGCTCGACCGCATCCAGCACGGTCTGCCGGGGCGTGACATAGTGGGACTTCGGGTAGATGGTCACCCGCGGCACCCGCCTGAGCACCTCTCCGGTAAGCGGGTCAAAATAGCTCAGGTTCTCCACTTCATCATCGAAAAGTTCGATGCGAATGGCTTCCTTCTCGGATTCTGCCGGGAAGACATCAATGACATCGCCCCGAACCCGATAATTGGCACGGTGGAACTCGATGTCATTGCGGGTGTACTGAAGTTCCGCCAGCCGGCGCAGGATATACCGTTGATCCATCTGGTCACCCCGGTCCAGGTGCAGCATCATTTTCAGATAGGACTGCGGATCACCCAGACCGTAGATGGAAGAAACCGTCGCGACAATGATGGCATCCGGCCGCTCCAGCAGAGCCTTGGTGGCCGACAGCCGCATCTGCTCAATGTGCTCATTGATGGAGGCGTCTTTTTCGATAAAGGTATCGGAAGACGGTACGTAGGCCTCTGGCTGGTAGTAATCGTAGTAGGAGACAAAGTACTCCACCGCGTTATCGGGGAAGAACTCCTTGAACTCGCCATAGAGCTGTGCCGCCAGGGTCTTGTTGTGGGCCATGATGATGGTTGGCCGCTGGACCTGCTGAACCACATTGGCAATCGTGAAAGTCTTGCCAGAACCGGTTACCCCGAGCAGGGTTTGATGGGCAAGCCCGGATTCAATGCCGTCAACCAGTCCCGCAATCGCTTTGGGCTGGTCACCAGCAGGTTGGTAGGGCGAATCAACGCGAAAGGCCCCTTCCCTTGCACTGGATGCTTTGTTGGCCATATCTGGCGTTTTAACCTCCGGACACCGGAAACGACGGAATATTTGCGTCGCATCCTCAAGAAATTTAGCGTTCTGGCAGCTTCATGATACCATCTGTGCGATCGACGGCTGGGTGAAAAATCAGCCAGTAACTTTGGCTCCAGTTGCCCGGCCGATCGCAGCCCAATAAGACGCAGCTTTAAGGAGCTCAAGTTTGGACCTTCAACTTTCCAGCCGAGTACAGGCGATCAAGCCTTCCCCAACCCTCGCAGTTACCAATAAAGCCGCTGAACTCCGTGCGGCCGGCCAGGACATTATTGGCCTCGGTGCTGGCGAGCCTGACTTCGACACCCCCGATCACATCAAACAGGCGGCTATCGACGCCATCAACAACGGCCAGACCAAGTACACTGCCGTGGATGGTACGCCCGCACTGAAGAAAGCGATTATTGCGAAGTTCAAACGGGACAACGGCCTGGAATACGAAGCCAACCAGATACTGGTAAGCAGTGGTGGCAAACAGAGCTTTTTCAACCTCGCCCTGGCAACATTGAATGAAGGCGACGAGGCCATCATTCCCGCACCCTACTGGGTTTCTTATCCGGACATGGTGCTGGTGGCCGAAGGCAAGCCGGTGATCATCGAGACCACCGCAGAGACTCGCTTCAAGATCACGCCGGAACAGCTGGAAAACGCCATTACTGAGCGCACCCGCCTGTTCGTGATCAACAGCCCGTCCAACCCCAGTGGCATGGCTTACACCATGGAAGAGCTGCAGGCCATCGGTGAGGTGCTTAAAAAGCACCCGAACATCATGGTCGCCACCGATGATATGTACGAGCCGATCCTGTGGACTGGCAAGCCGTTCTGCAACATCCTGAACGCCTGCCCGGAGCTTTATGATCGCACCTTCGTATTGAACGGTGTCTCCAAGGCCTACTCCATGACTGGCTGGCGCATCGGCTATGCCGCTGGCCCGGCAAAAATCATCGGTGCCATGAAGAAGATCCAGTCCCAGAGCACCTCCAACCCCTGCTCTATCTCCCAGGCCGCCGCAACAGCCGCACTGGACGGCGATCAGGCGTGCGTGGGCGAGATGGTCAAGGCTTTCAGGGAACGTCACGACTGGCTGGTAGCGGCCCTGAACAAGCTGCCTGGTGTGGACTGCCTGAACGGTGACGGCACGTTTTATGTCTTCCCGAGCTTCCAGGGTGCCATCGATGCCACTGACGGCGTGAGCACCGATGTCGAATTCGCCGAGAAGCTGCTGACCGAAGCCGGCGTGGCTCTGGTTCCGGGCTCTGCGTTTGGCTGCCCGGGGCACATGCGGCTGAGCTTTGCCACCAGCATGGATAACCTGCAGAAGGCGGTCGAGCGTTTGCAGAAGGCTCTTGGCTAAAATTTTAAGCTGAGGGGTTGACGGGGCGGTATGGCCAACATAATATACGCGCCTCGTCACACGACGACGTTCCCCGATAGCTCAGTTGGTAGAGCAACGGACTGTTAATCCGTTTGTCGCTGGTTCGAGCCCAGCTCGGGGAGCCACTATTTCGAAAGCCCGCTAGTTCTCTGAATTAGCGGGCTTTTTTCGTTAGACCTCGTATTCGTATAATCGCCTGCCGGGCACGGACGGGTGTCGCTCCCGAAAATGTCGGAGGCCATGGATGGCCGGAGAGAAGCGCACATGGATGTGCTTGTAGCGGTTTTCGGGAGCGACACCCGTCCGTGCCCTACCCGCCAAACCGGAAAGCTAGGGACAGGACCCGAAACGGGGGAGAAACTTAGACCGCTACGACCTCAGCGTGAATGGATTCCAAAGCAGCCAAGGGGTCCGGCGCCTGGGTAATCGGGCGACCAATCACCAGGTAGTCAGATCCAGCCTTAAGGGCATCGGTCGGGGTCATGATGCGTTGCTGGTCCCCTTTGTCTGCGGTCAGCGGTCGAATTCCCGGCGTGATCAGTTGGAAGTCACTGCCCTGCTCCGCTTTCAGACGCGGGGCTTCCTGAGCCGAGCAAACCACGCCGTCCAGGCCGCTGTTTTTGGTCAGGGTTGCCAGACGGGAAACATGGGCTTCTGCCGAACCGGTAATACCGATACCAGCAAGGTCCTCGTCAGACATGCTGGTCAATACAGTGACCGCAATCAGGAGCGGGCGGTCATTGCCGAACGCTTCCAGGCGTTCACGGCAGGCCACCATCATCTTCTCGCCGCCTGAGGCATGCACATTCACCATCCACACGCCCAGTTCCGCAGCTGCGACCACCGCGGCCGAGGTGGTATTAGGGATATCGTGAAATTTCAGATCCAGGAAGATATCGAATCCACGACTCTGGAGCGCTTTTACCAGATCCGGGCCTGAGCGCGTAAACAGTTCCTTGCCCACTTTCAGGCGGCATTTTGCCGGATCAAGCTGATCTGCCAGGGCCAAGGCGGGATTCTTGGAAGGAAAGTCGAGCGCGACGATGATTTTCGGGTCGTTCAGGTTTTGCACGTTCAGGTTCCTGGGTAGAAAGGTAATCGGGATGGGTCAAAGCGAGGTTATTCCGCCTCTACGCCCTGAATGGGACGCACGGTTTCCCACTGTTTGCAGCTTGGGCACAGCCAGTGTAACTGTTGGCCGGAGAATCCGCAGCTTACGCAACGATAGACCGGGCGGTTGGCGAGAATCAGGTGCCCTATTCTGCTGACAAGGCGCCCTTCATCGGTGGTCATGCCTTTTTCATAGCCCGCCATCTCCACCAACCGCAAAAGCCCTCGCACGGAGGGCCTGGTCTCCAGCTCCATGCGCAGTAGATCAATGGCCGCCGGCCGGCCGGAGGAACGCTCAACTGACTCCACCAGGGCCAGCAGCAAGCTGGTACTGGGATACTGCTCATAGAGCTTACGAAGCTTTTTATAAAGGCGTGAAACATCACCATGCTCACGCTCCAGCTTCATCAATCGGTCTATCGCTTCCGGACCGAACTCCGGATTCTGGTCGAAAATTTTCAGGGACTGGTTTGCCGCCTCCCGAAAATTGCCCTGCCGAATCTGGAGCTTCATCAGCAGCAGGGTTGCCCGCACACAGGAGCGGTCGTAATCCAGCGCTTCTTTCGCCAGCTTCTGCGCTGTCCAGCGGTCGTCGTTACGGCTCAGGGCGCCATCAGACAATTCGCAGGTAATGTAGGCCAGCGCTTTGAAGGTAGCAGGATCCGCATCACCACGAGTGAGGGTTTTTGCCACCTGGGCAGCTTTCTCCCACTCTCTCTCCTGCTGATAGAGCTCAATCAACGCAATGGCTGAGCGGCGCCCGTACTCGCGGTCGCCCATCAACTGGTGAAACAGTGCTTCGGCCCGGTCGAGCAATCCGGCGTTAAGGTAATCCATTGCCAGCTCCAGGGTAACCTGGGGCGAATAGCGGGCCGGGAGTTCAGGCCGGGCAAGCAGGTTCTGGTGAATCAGAATGGCGCGGTCTGTCTCTCCCTTGTTCCGGAAATGGCTGCCAATGGAGAGATGCAAGCTGACGGTGTCTTTGTTGACGGCAAGGGATTGAACGAAGTTCTCGACGGCCTGATCAGAGTAGTTGGTAAAGAGAAACTGCAGACGGTCCCGAACGGAATCCTCGTCCATAATGGCTCGGGAGGCGCGGCCAGAGCGGTTTCCGTATCGACCTACAGCCCAGCCAGCGGCAACGGCCGCCGTCAGAAGCAGCCACTGAAACAGCATGTCCATCAAAGTGCCCGGTCGTTTTGTGCCCTGGATTTTTCGAGTGCGTGCTCTGTCCGCTCAAGACGCTTCTGCAGATGACGGCGCGATACAGACGTCCGGACGGTAGCCATGGTAGTCACAAGCACCCCAACCAGCGCACCAATCACAAACGCCATGATGATCCAGACAGCAACGCCATGGGGCTGGGTTTCGAACAACAGGAAGTTGAGCGAGACCGCCATCTGATTATTCAGGGAAAACACCAGCGCCAGAAGAATCAGAACCAGAACCAGCAAGGTAATTAGGATCTTCCGCAGTCCTGCCATGTCTTAAGCGCTCCCAACGGGTCAGATGCCCGGTATGTGAGGTTTCGTGTGTTAATTGCCTTCTCGGGGCCTCAGAAACCTTTTTTCATGCTGTCGTTGACCTGCTCTCGCAGCTCTTTGCCGGGCTTGAAGTGCGGCACAAACTTGGCTGGCAGTTGCACGGCGTCTCCGGTTTTCGGGTTACGTCCGGTGCGGGCAGCCCGATGATGCAGGGAAAAACTGCCAAATCCACGGATCTCAATTCGCTGGCCGTCGGCAAGGGACTGAGACATATGCTCGATGATGCTTTTCACCGCGAGCTCAACATCCTTTACGGAGAGCTGAGTCTGCTTCGAAGCGATCAGTTCAACCAGTTCGGACTTCGTCATGAGGCTTTTCCCACTGTCGTTATTATTCCGCAGCAAATTACCGGGTTCCAATGCCTCTAGTTTAGCCAAACCAGAAAAAAACACAAAAAAAACGGGCTCTTAGAGCCCGTTTTTTTGACACCAACCGGAAACTTAGTCCTTGTTAGCGTTCTGCTGCTGCATCTGCTCCTTGATCAGGTCACCGATGGTGGTGGCACCTGAGGATTCTGCAGCCTTACTGCGTACGTTTTCCAGAGCCTGCTTGTCGTCCTCAACGTCTTTGGACTTGACAGACAGGTTGATCACGCGGTTCTTGCGATCGATGCTGATGATCTTCGCTTCAACTTCTTCGCCTTCCTTCAGAACGTTACGCGCGTCTTCTACGCGGTCACGGCTGATTTCAGAGGCTTTCAGTACCGCTTCAACTTCTTCGTTCAGGGCAATGGTGGCGCCTTTGGCGTCAACCGCAGATACGGTGCCCTTAACGATGGAGCCCTTGTCGTTCAGCTGAACGAACTCGGCAAACGGATCGCTTTCCAGCTGTTTGATGCCCAGGGAGATGCGCTCACGCTCTGGATCAACAGACAGGATAACGGTTTCAACTTCGTCGCCCTTCTTGTATTCGCGAACGGCTTCTTCGCCAGTCTCGTTCCAGCTGATGTCAGACAGGTGAACCAGACCATCGATGCCACCGTCCAGGCCGATGAAGATACCGAAGTCCGTGATGGACTTGATCTTGCCGGAGATACGGTCGCCCTTGTTGAAGTTGCTGGAGAAATCTTCCCACGGGTTGGCAACGCACTGCTTGATGCCCAGAGAGATACGACGACGCTCTTCGTCGATATCCAGGATCATCACTTCTACTTCGTCACCTACCTGAACAACCTTGGACGGATGGATGTTCTTGTTGGTCCAATCCATTTCGGATACGTGGACCAGACCTTCAACACCCTCTTCCAGCTCGGCAAAGCAGCCGTAGTCGGTCAGGTTGGTTACGCGAGCAGTAACCTTGGAACCTTCCGGGTAACGACCTTTGATGTCGACCCAGGGATCTTCGCCCAGCTGCTTCAGACCCAGAGACACACGGTTGCGCTCACGGTCAAACTTCAGGACTTTAACATTGATTTCGTCGCCCACATTCACGATTTCGCTCGGATGCTTGATGCGCTTCCAGGCCATATCAGTGATGTGCAGCAGGCCGTCAACACCGCCCAGGTCTACGAATGCACCGTAGTCGGTCAGGTTCTTGACGATACCCTTGATTTCCAGACCTTCGGTCAGGGTTTCCAGCAGAGCTTCACGCTGCTCGCTGTTTTCAGCTTCCAGAACGGCGCGGCGGGAAACAACCACGTTGTTACGCTTCTGGTCCAGCTTGATAACCTTGAATTCAAGCTCTTTGTTCTCCAGGTGCGCAGTGTCGCGAACCGGACGAACGTCTACCAGGGAACCCGGCAGGAAGGCACGGATGCCGGCCAGATCAACAGTGAAACCACCTTTGACCTTGCCATTGATAATACCCTTGACCACTTCTTCAGCTTCGAAGGACTTCTCGAGAACCTTCCACGCTTCAGCGCGCTTGGCCTTTTCACGGGACAGACGGGTTTCACCGAAACCGTCTTCAACTGCATCGAGAGCCACATCGACAACATCGCCGACAGCTACTTCCAACTCGCCTTTTTCGTTCAGGAACTGGGAGGCGGGGATAACGCCTTCGGACTTCAGTCCGGCGTTAACGGTGACCCAGTCGTTGTCGACGTCAACTACGGTTCCCTGGACGATGGAACCCGGTTGCATGTCAATTTCTTTTAGACTTTCTTCAAAAAGATCCGCAAAGCTCTCGCTCATTATGTGCCCTATATGATCAACGCAAGTGTGCTCCGTGTCACCAGCAACACGGTCTGTTAACGATGTCCGGAATCAGCCAGCGGCTGGCAGAGTACGCTGTTCCGGCATTTCAACGACAAAAAGGTGTAGTCAGGCCTGACCTGCTGCGGCCATACACCTGTCTAACACCTCTTCGATACTCAAACCCGTAGAATCAATGACTTGCGCATCATCTGCAGGCTTGAGGGGGGCCGCAGAACGGTTTATATCCCGCTCGTCACGTACCCGTATCTCCTCTAAAAGGGCGTCAATGTTAACATCGACACCTGCTTCCTTCAACTGATTGTAGCGCCTGCGGGCCCGCTCCTCGGCACTGGCGGTCAGGAAGATTTTGACCGGTGCATCCGGAAAGACCACCGTACCCATATCGCGGCCATCGGCCACCAGCCCGGGCGCCACCCGGAAATCCCGCTGGCGCTGCAATAAGGCATCGCGCACCGGTTGCATGACGGCGACTTTTGACGCGTTATCACCGCAGGTCTCGGTGCGGATTTCGGAGGTAACATCTTCCCCGGCCAACAGAACCTTCGCAGGCTCACCCGGAGGCGTCGGCATGAACGCAACATCGAGCCCTGCGGCAACCCGAACCAGTGCCGGCTCGTCGTCCAGCGCAACCCCCTGGCGGGCAGCCGCCAGGGCCGTCAGCCGATACAAGGCACCACTGTCGAGCAGATGCCAGCCCAGTTTGCGGGCCAACATCTGGGTAACGGTACCCTTGCCAGAACCGCCAGGGCCGTCAACCGTAATTACCGGTGCCTTGCTATCACTCATCAATCACTACCTTCTGCGTTAATTCGAATACCTGTCTGCAATGCCAGATCAACAAAACCCGGGAACGATGTGGCGACGTTGGCGCAATCGTTGATCCGGATAGGTCCGGTTGCGCGCAATGATGCCACCGCAAACGACATGGAAATGCGATGATCACCATGGCTTTCCACGGTACCGCCGCCTATTTCCTGGCCGCCATCTATAATGATGCCGTCGGGTGTCACGGTGGTCTCCACACCCAGAGCCGCGAGACCGTCCGCCATCACCTGGATACGATCACTCTCTTTCACCCGAAGTTCCTCGGCGCCGCGCAATACCGTGCGCCCTTCCGCACAGGCAGCGGCGATAAACAGTACCGGGAACTCGTCAATGGCCAGCGGCACCTGCTCTTCCGGAATGTCAATGCCCTTCAAGCGGGCTGACTGTACCCGAAGATCGGCTACCGGCTCTCCACCGATGACCTTCTCATTGAACACTTCAATGTTGGCACCCATCTGTTTCAGGATATTGATTACACCTACACGGGTGGGGTTCATGCCAACGTGGCGAAGCGTCAGGTCAGAATCTTCGGCAATACTGGCCGCCACCAGGAAAAACGCGGCCGAGGAAATATCAGCCGGCACATCAATGGCGCAAGCAGACAGTTTGCCTCCACCGGTGACACTGGCAGTCGCACCATCGCGGTGAACGTGGTAACCGAAACCCTCCAGCATGCGCTCGGTATGATCCCGGGTTGGCGCCGGCTCGGTCACCGAGGTAACACCCTCAGCGTAGAGTCCCGCCAGCAGCAGGCAGGATTTCACCTGGGCACTGGCCACCGGCATTTCGTAATGAATGCCCGTGAGTGCATGTCCACCCCGAATCTTCAACGGCGGCCGACCACCCTCACCGGTGTCGATGACCGCTCCCATGGCACGCAGTGGATCTGCCACGCGCCCCATAGGCCGCTTCGACAAACTGGCATCGCCCGTGAGCTCAGAATCGAAGGGCTGAGCGGCCAGCAATCCGGCAAACAGGCGCATGGCCGTACCCGAGTTACCCAGATACAACGGGCCACGGGGCGCCTGCAGGCCTTTCATACCGACGCCGTGAATGCGCACGAAGCCGTCATCCGGACCTTCGATGGTGACGCCCATATCCCGGAACGCCTGCAGGGTGGCAAGACTGTCCTCCCCCTCCAGGAAGCCCTTCACTTCGGTTGTCCCCTCAGCCAGGGCACCGAGCATGATGGAACGGTGAGACATGGACTTGTCGCCCGGAACCCGGATGTCACCTCTCACGGTGCCGCCCGGCTGCATTTGGAAAGTCACCTGTTTATCGCTGTTGTTAGTCACGTACGCCTGTCCTGAAAGCATTTTGGAAAAATGTTCCCGCGCCGCCTTGGCACGGCTGAAAACCCTGAGCAACGTGGCACCATCGCCACAGGCAATGGCAGCGCGGAGTTGATCCAGATCTTCGGTAAAATGGTCTATTACCCGGAGTACGGCATCCCGGTTGGAGAGAAAAATGTCGTGCCACATCACCGGATCGCTTGCGGCAATCCGGGTAAAATCACGGAACCCCCCTGCGGCATAGCGGAAGATATCCATATTCTCATCTTCGCCCGCCAGAGTGTCTACCAGCGAAAAAGCGATCAGGTGGGGTAAATGGCTGGTGGCCGCGAGCACCTCATCGTGATACCCCACCGACATGGTAAGCACGGTCGCACCGGCACCTTCCCAGACGGTCCGCAAACGATTCAGGCCATCTTGGTCGGCATTTTGCGACGGCGTCAGGATCACCTTGTGATTGGCAAAGAGATCGGTCCGGGCCGCACGAATACCGCTCTTCTCGGAACCGGCGATGGGATGGCCCGGTATCACCCAGGGTGGCAGTTCTCCGAATACCGCCTCCACATCGGCAACAAAACTGGACTTGGTACTGCCCACATCAGAAAGGATGGCGCCCTCTTCGATGACGGGCCGAATTTGTTCCAGCACCGCACGGGTGGCCCGCACCGGAACGGCCAACACCACCAGATCACTGCCCTTTACGGCCTGCTCGATGGAATCCGCAGCCTCGTCTATTACACCCAGTTCAACGCCGAGAGCCAGTTCATCCTGACGGGTATCAAAACCGGTCACCATTCCCGCAAGCTGTTGCGTGCGTATGGCGCTGGCCAGAGAACCGCCAATCAGCCCCAGGCCGATAACCGCAACCCGACGAAAAGGCGCACTCGGAACTGTCACTTCATGCCCCCAGCCCTGCTGACGCCAATGCCTCAGCCAGCGCATCAAGAAAACGTTCATTTTCTTGCGGAAGGCCGACCGATACACGCAGGTGCCGGGGCATGCCATAACCAGCGACGGGCCGAACAATCACGCCATGGGCCAACAAGGCCTGATAGATACCGGCGGCTGGCTCACCCACTTCCACGGCAATGAAGTTGCCTGCCGAAGGGATGTAGGAAAGCCCCATGCGATCGAAGCCTTCCGCCAGTTGTTGCAGGCCGGCTTCGTTCACCTCCCGGGATTTCTGCAGATAGGCCTCATCCTCAAGAACTGCTGTGGCCGCCGCCAGGGCAACGGTATCGACATTGAATGGCTGGCGAACCCGGTTCAGGATGTCAGCAATGGCCGGAGAACTGATGCTGTAGCCCACTCGCAACGCTGCAAGCCCCCACGCCTTGGAAAAGGTGCGGCAGACAATCAGGTTCGGGTATTTGTCCAGCAGTCGAATACCATCCGGGTACTCGTCACCAACAAGGTATTCGCAGTAGGCTTCATCCAGAACAATCAAAACCTGTTCAGGGATACGATCCAGAAACGCTTCAATCGCATCGGCGGTGTGCACGGTACCGGTGGGATTATTCGGATTAGCAACAAACACCAGCTTGGTGCGCTCGGTCACCGCATCGGCCATGGCATCCAGATCGTGCCCCCAGTCTTTTGCAGGCACCGCCACACCTCGGGCGCCAATCGCCTGGGTTACCAGCGGGTAAACCGCGAAGGCATACTGGGAGAACACCACTTCGCTATCAGAGTCGGCGAAACACCGGGCAATGACTTCCAGCACATCGTTGGAACCATTACCGAGGGTGATCTGGCTCATTTCCACGCCAAAGCGACGAGCCAGAGCCTGCTTCAGATCAAAGCCATTGCCGTCCGGGTACAGGCACATTTCATCGAGGGCATTTCGGGCGGCCGATACCGCTTTCTCACTCGGCCCAAGCGGGTTCTCATTGCTGGCCAGCTTGATGATCTCCGACGGATTCAATCCCAGCTCCCGGGCCAGCTCTTCAATCGGCTTGCCGGGCTGGTACGGAGACAGAGCCTGAACACCTTTTACCGCAAGACTCTGGTAATCCACTGCCATTGAACTCTCCTCAGGATCGACATTCGAAATCAAAGTACGCCGATGGGATAGGACCCCAGGCGCTTCAGCTCCACGGCTTCTTCATCAATTTCAGCCAGTACCTTGCTGATCCTGTCATCCTGCATGTGACCTTCGAAATCAATGTAGAAAACATAAGCCCAGGTGCCACTGGGCGAAGGCCGCGTTTCAATCCGTGTCAGACTGATGCCGTGACGGTGGAACGGCTCCAGCAGCTGATACAGAGCGCCCGGTTTGTTGCGCATGGAGACCAGAATCGAGGACTTGTCCTGGCCACTGGCCGGCACCTCTTCCCGCCCAATGATCAGGAAGCGGGTGGTATTGTCCGGGCGATCCTCAATGCTGTTAGCCAGCTTTTCCAGACCGTACAGCTCCGCCGCCATATCTCCGGCAATCGCCGCCGCGCCCGGCTCTTCAGCCGCGCGGCGCGCCGCCTCGGCATTGCTGGAAACGGTAATACGCTCAATACCGTAGCGATGTGTATCCAGCCACTGCCGGCACTGGGCGAACGACTGTTGATGGGAATAGATGCGGGTAATTTCCTCATCCTTGTGCTTCGGCGATACCAGCAGATGATGATGAATGCGAAGCTGCACCTCACCGCAGATTTTCAACGGCGAAGACATGAACATATCCAGGGTGTGATTGATCATACCCTCAGTGGAATTCTCCACCGGCACCACACCGTAATGCGCCGCACCGGACTCCACCTCGCGGAATACCGCATCAATCGCGGGCAGCGGCACGCTGACGACAGAGTGGCCGAAGTGTTTGAGCGCCGCCGCCTGGGTGAAGGTGCCTACCGGGCCCAGGAAAGCAATATGCATGGGCTTTTCCAGCGCCAGGCAAGCCGACATGATCTCACGGAACAGCCGCGCCATTTCTTCAGCGGGCAAAGGCCCCGGGTTCTTTTCCTTGATCCGGCGCAGCACCTGAGCTTCGCGCTCAGGCCGGTAAAAGAATACATCCTCACCGGGATTGGCCGCCATTTTGACATGGGCCACTTCCTGCGCACATTTCGCCCGGGCACTGATCAGCTCCATGATCTGCTGATCGAGGGCGTCGATCTCCTCCCTTAATTCCCCCAGGCGGGTCTTCTCATCCGTCATGATCAGCCCCGCTCCTTCGCAAATTCCGCCATGTAGTCGATCAGGGCGTCGACACCTTCTTCCGGCATGGCGTTGTAGATGCTGGCACGCATACCACCGACGGAGCGATGCCCCTGCAGGTTGAGCAGATGCCGGGCTTCAGCGCCTTTCAGAAATTCAGCATTAAGCGCATCATCGGCCAGAGTGAACGGTACGTTCATCCAGGAGCGGAAGCGTGGTTCAATGGGGTTGGCGTAGAAATCGTTGGCATCAATGAAGCCATACAGCTTCTTTGCTTTCCGGGCGTTCATCTCGCCCATGGCTTGAACACCGCCCTGCTCTTTCAGCCACTTGAACACCAGCCCGGACAGGTACCAGGAATAGGTCGCCGGGGTGTTGTACATGGAGCCGTTATCGGCAATGACCTGATAATTCATCATGGTCGGTGTCTCTTTCCGGGCCTTACCCAGGAGATCCTTACGGATAATCACCACCACCAGGCCCGAGGGGCCGATGTTCTTCTGGGCACCGGCATAGATCAGGCCGAATTTGCTAATATCCAGCGGCCGGGACAGCATAGTGGAAGACATATCCGCCACCAGCGGTACATCGCCGCTGTCTGGAATAAAGTCGTATTCCAGACCACCAATGGTTTCATTCGGCGTGTAATGCAGGTAAGCGGCATCGGCGCTGGTATTCCAGCCGGACTGATCCGGAATGGTGGTAAACCCGCTGTCTTCAGAGCTGGCGACGACATTCACATTGCCGTAGCGCTTGGCTTCGGCAATGGCCTTTTTCGACCAGATACCGGTGTTCACATAATCGGCCGAGGTTTTGTCGCCAAGCAGATTCAGCGGAATGGTCGAAAACTGGCTGGAAGCTCCACCCTGCATGAAGAGTACGGCGTAATCATCTGAAATACCGGCCAATTCACGAAGATCCTTCTCAGCCGCTTCGGCGATGGCAACAAACTCATCGCTGCGATGGCTCATCTCCATCACTGACATGCCAGTGCCACGCCAATCGAGCATTTCGCTCTGGGCCTGCTTCAGCACAGCTTCCGGCAAGGTGGCCGGACCAGCACAGAAATTGAACGCCCTGCTCATTCTTCGGTTTCCTCGCCTTCCACTTCTTCTTCGTCATCGGATTCTGCAATCCGCTCCACGCCCACCAGGCGCTCATCTTCCTGGGCCAGACGGATCAGACGCACGCCCTGAGTATTCCGGCTCAGTACCGACACTTCATCGGTGCGGGTGCGCACCAGTGTGCCCTTGTCGGAGATCAGCATCATCTGGTCGCCATCAAACAGTTGCAGCGCAGTCACCAGATTACCGTTTCGCTCGGAGCACTGCATGGCGATAACGCCCTGACTGCCACGGCTGTAGGCCGGGAACTCATCAATGGCTGTGCGCTTGCCATAACCATGCTCACTGGCCGTCAGAATCACACCGCCTTCCTGCGGAATGATCAGGGACACGACATGGTGGCCTTCCGGCATCTTGATACCGCGGACACCACGAGCCGTCCTGCTCATCGGGCGAACCTGCTCTTCCTGGAAGCGCACCGCTTTACCGGCACTGGAAAACAGCATCACTTCGGCAGAACCATCGGTAATGGCGGCACCAATCAGGGTGTCACCCTCATCGAGATTCAGGGCAATCAGGCCACTGCTGCGCGGGCGCGAGAAGTTCGGCAGCGGTGTCTTCTTGACCACACCAGCCGAGGTGGCCATCAGCACAAACTGGTCTTCCGGGTAATCCCGCACCGGCAGGAAGGTGGTAATACGCTCTCCTTCGTCCAGCGGCAGGATGTTCACCATGGGCCGGCCACGGGACCCGCGGCTGCCACGGGGAATCTCGAATACCCGCAGCCAGTACACCTTACCCTTGTTGGAGAAGCACAGAATGGTGTCGTGGGAATTCGCAACCAGCAACTTCTCGATAAAGTCTTCGTCCTTCATCGACGTTGCCGCTTTACCCCGGCCACCACGGCGCTGGGCCTGGTAATCCTCAACGGCCTGGGTCTTGGCATAGCCACTGTGGGAAATAGTCACCACCAGATCTTCTTCGTCGATCAGGTCTGCAATGGTCAGGTCGCGACGGGAGCTGGTGATCTCGGTACGGCGCTCATCGCCATACTGGCTGACAATTTCTGCCAGTTCGTCACGAATCACCTGCATCAGACGCTCGGGGTCGCCCAGGATATCCAGCAGATCGGCAATCTTCTCCAGGATTTCCTTGTACTCGTTCTGGAGCTTTTCGGTTTCCAGACCGGTCAGGCGGTGCAGTCGCAGATCCAGAATCGCCTGGGCCTGCTCCGGCGACAGGTGGTACAGGCCTTCTCGGAGGCCATAAATCTCCGGCAAATCATCCGGGCGGCAAGCATCTTCACCTGCACGCTCCAACATCGCGAGTACGTCGCCAGGCGCCCAGCCCTTGTCCATCAGCTTTTCTTTCGCTTCTGCAGCAGAGGGCGACTGTTTGATCAACTCGATGATTTCATCAATGTTGGCCAGGGCAACGGTGAGACCTTCCAGAATATGGCCCCGCTCACGAGCCTTGCGCAGCTCATAGATAGTGCGGCGGGTGACCACTTCCCGACGATGGCGCACAAACGCATCGAGCATTTCTTTCAGGTTCAGGGTCTTGGGCTCGCCGTTGATCAGCGCCACCATGTTGATACCGAACACGGTTTCCAGCTGGGTCTGGGCGAACAGATTGTTGATGATCACATCCGGGTTCTCGCCCCGGCGCAATTCGATCACAACCCGGATACCTTCCTTGTTCGATTCATCACGCAGCTCAGAGATACCTTCCAGACGCTTTTCTTTCACCAGTTCCGCGATCTTCTCGATCAGACGGGCCTTGTTCAGCTGGTAAGGCAGCTCGGTGATGATGATGGATTCGCGGCCGGTTTTCTTGTCCTGCTCAATCTCGTGGCGGGCACGGATATAAATGCGGCCACGTCCTGTGCGGTAGGCTTCCACGATACCGGCACGGCCATTGATGATGCCCTGGGTGGGGAAGTCCGGGCCCGGGATGAATTCCATCAGCTCATCGACCGTGAGATCCGGGTTATCGATCAGTGCCAGGCAGCCGTTCACCACTTCCGTCAGGTTGTGGGGCGGAATGTTGGTGGCCATACCCACGGCAATACCGGAGGAGCCGTTCACCAGCAAATTGGGCACACGGGTCGGCAGGACTTCCGGAATACGTTCGGTGCCGTCGTAGTTGTCTACGTAATCGACGGTTTCCTTGTCGAGATCCGCCAGCAGCGAATGGGCGATCTTCTCCATGCGGATTTCGGTGTAACGCATGGCGGCGGCATTGTCGCCGTCAATGGAACCGAAGTTACCCTGGCCGTCTACCAGCGGGTAGCGCAGGGAGAATGGCTGAGCCATTCGAACGATGGTGTCGTATACCGCAGAGTCACCGTGGGGGTGATATTTACCGATAACGTCACCCACCACACGGGCAGACTTCTTGTAGGCCTTGTTCCAGTCGTTACCCAACTCGGACATGGCGAACAGTACCCGGCGGTGTACCGGCTTCAGGCCGTCCCGGACATCGGGTAATGCCCGGCCAACGATAACGCTCATGGCGTAGTCGAGGTAGGACTGTTTCAACTCGTCTTCAATATTGACCGGCAGGATCTCTTTGGCTAACTCACCCATCGAGAAAGGTTCCTTTGCGTTATCTGGAAGTCGTTCCGGGGCCGTTTCCGGGCCCCGTCTTTATTCTTCAACAAGCCGCCAAGCATACCACAGACCGCCCCCACCGGGGGCAACTGTGGTAAAGCCTTAATCAAACACCACGGTCTTGTTTTCGTAGGTAATCACGCGGTCTTCAATGTGGGACCGCAGGCCCCGGGCCAGAACATTTTTCTCCACATCCTTACCCAGACGAACCATGTCTTCGATGGAGTCGCTGTGACTGATCCGAATGACGTCCTGCTCGATGATCGGGCCCTCGTCCAGATCCTCGGTGACATAGTGGCAGGTGGCACCAATCAGCTTCACACCCCGGCTGTAGGCCTGATGGTATGGGCGGGCACCCGCAAACGACGGCAGGAAGCTGTGGTGAATATTGATCACCTTGCCGGAGTACTTTCCGCAAAGCTCGGCAGGCAGAATCTGCATGTAACGGGCCAGCACCACCACGTCGGTTTCGTATTGCTGGAACAGCTCGTCGATATGAGCGAAGGCCTCAGCCTTGTTCTCTTTACTCACCGGCACATGGTGGTAAGGAATCTCGTGCCACTCCACCATACGGCGCAGATCATCGTGGTTGGAAATCACCGCAACGATCTCGCAGTTGAGCTCTTTGCTGTGCCAACGGTGCAACAGATCGGCCAGGCAGTGTGATTCCTTGCTGCACATCAGGATAACCCGTTTGGGGCGCGCGGAATCAGCAATGTGCCAGTTCATGTTGAACTCGCGGGCAATCGGCTCAAAGGCGGCACGGAACTGGTCCAGCCCGAACGGTATCGATTCGGCCTTGATTTCATGCCGCATGAAAAACCAGCCGGCCTGGGTATCGGAGTGGTGGCTCGCCTCGGTAATCCAGCCGTTATAGGTGGACAGAAAATTACTCACCTTGGCAACAATCCCGACCCTGTCCGGGCAGGAAATAACAAGACGATAGGTATGCTCCATGAAGCCTTTCCTTAACTTGAATCCGGGGAAAGCGGGCGCGACAGGAAACCACAAACCGGACATTCACGGCGATGGTCGGTACGCACCGGTAAAAATGACCGGCTATGATAGCCTATCTGACAGCCAGAAACGAGGAATCCGACCATGGACAGAGTGATCTACAGCCCCGCTTCGAAAATCAGCCACAGGCGGCTCTGGAGAGCGACAGCCACGCTGATGCTTTTCCTGCTTGCCAGTAGCACAAACGCCAACGAACAGGCCATTCTGGAAGGGGAGCGCTTCCATCCGGTACAGGGCTCCCAGGGTATGGTTGCCACCAGCCACACCCTGGCCACAGAGGTTGCCCTGAAGGTATTGAAAGACGGGGGCAACGCCATTGATGCCGCTGTTACCGCCGGCTTCGCCCTGGCCGTCACCCAACCCCGTTCCGGCAATATTGGCGGTGGCGGCTTTCTGGTCTACTCGCCCGGTAACGGCGATGCCCCGGAAGCCATTGATTATCGCGAAACCGCACCGGCTGCAGCCACCGAAACCATGTTTCAGGATCAGGACGGCAATGTCGTGAGCGAGCGCAGCCGGTTCAGCCATAAGGCCGCCGGGGTACCCGGCACCGTAGCCGGGCTGGCGCTGGCACTGGAGCGGCACGGCACCCTGAGCCTGAGCCAGGCCCTGGCCCCGGCGATTCGACTGGCCCGGGAGGGTTTTGTGGTACCCCACCGATTCACCGAAGGCCTGGAGCAGGCCCGGGACCGCCTTGAACGCTGGCCAGCCACCCGCGCTACCTTCTATAAAAAAGATGGATCGGCCCCACAACCTGGCGAAGTGTTTCGCCAGCCGGAACTGGCCGACACCCTCCAGCGCATTGCCAAGCAGGGCGTAAAAGGCTTCTATGAAGGTGAAACCGCACAGTTGATTGTGGCGGAAATGCGACGGGGCGAGGGTCTGATTACTCTGGAAGACTTGCGCAACTACGAACCCGCCGTTCGCCAGCCGGTCCACGGCACCTATCGGGGATTTGATATCTACTCCATGTCGCCGCCCTCCTCCGGCGGCACTCACATCGTGCAGATCCTCAACATTCTGGAGGACTACCCCATCGGCGACTGGGGGCACAACTCCGCAAACACCATCCACCACATGGCCGAGGCCATGAAACTTGCATACGCAGATCGCTCGGAATACCTGGGGGATACAGACTTCGTAGCTGTGCCGCTGCAAGGGCTGACCAGCAAGGGCTACGCCGACCAACTTCGCGCATCCATCAAGGCAGACAAGGCCCGGCCCGCCAGCGAGATCGCGCCTGGAAAACCTGGGCCCCGGGAAAGCCCGGAGACCACACACTTCTCGGTGGTGGACCGCTGGGGCAACGCGGTATCAAACACCTACACCATCAATTTCAGCTATGGCTCGGGCATTACCGTGGCCGGTGCCGGCTTTCTGCTCAATAACGAGATGGACGATTTCAGCGCCAAACCGGGGGTTCCCAATGCCTATGGCCTGATCGGCGGCGAAGCCAACAAAGTGGAGCCAGGTAAACGCATGCTCAGCTCCATGTCGCCGACCATCGTACGGAAGGACAACCGGAATTTCCTGGTAACCGGCAGCCCCGGCGGCTCCCGGATCATCACCACCACCTTGCAGGTGATCATGAATGTGATCGACCATAATATGAACATACAGACAGCCGTCAGTGCGCCGCGTATCCACCACCAATGGTTACCGGACGAGATTCGGGTGGAACAGGGTATCAGCCCGGACACTCTGGACCTGCTACGGGCGCGAGGGCACACCATCAACACCGGCTCGGCCATGGGTGCCATCCAGAGCATCCTGATTGGCGAAGACGGCACGCTTTACGGCGGAGCCGATCCCCGGCGCAGCACCTCGTCTGCCATGGGATTCTGAGCCATTCAATATTGACCGGGCGCATACCGGACAGGAGGTAACTGATGTATCTTTCCGTACAACTGAGCTGCTATCCGCTCAAGGACGATTACAAACAACCGATCTGGGATCTGATTGCACGCCTGGAGCAGACCAGCCTTGAGGTCCACCCTGGTCGCATGAGTACCGAGATCTTCGGCGAGTATGACGAAGTGATGAAAGTGCTCTCAGACACCATGAAATGGTCTTT
The DNA here is from genome assembly GCF_030541085.1 of Marinobacter sp. ST-43. Taxonomy (NCBI): domain Bacteria; kingdom Pseudomonadati; phylum Pseudomonadota; class Gammaproteobacteria; order Pseudomonadales; family Marinobacteraceae; genus Marinobacter; species Marinobacter sp. ST-43. Next base: position 7,952 of record NZ_JASSVO010000018.1, on the reverse strand, counting down.
CGAGACCTACGGCAAATCGGTGTTTGTAGCGAAAATCATGGAGGGTGACCGGAGGCCGAAATGACACCCAGCAACGAACCCGGAAAGCAGGATCAGTCACCGCAGCCGCAACCGGCGATACCCAACCAGTACTCGTTTCTGTGGTTGAGCGCGGCCATTTTCCTGATGTTCCTGTGGCTACAGGGCAATAACCAACAGCAACAACAGGAACTGGCTTATTCCGAGTTCAAACAGGCCGTCATGAGCGGCCAGGTTGCCGAAGTTACCCTGCGTACCGAAGAGATCAGCGGACGCTTTACGGATTCCGGTGCCAGCCGGTTTGCCAACGACAGCCGGCCACCGTCGAGCAGTTTCATAACGCTCAGGCCACAGGTGGAAGACCCGGAGCTACTACCACTACTGGAAAGACAGGAAGTACTGGTTCGAGGCTCCCGCTCCGGCCGCCCCTGGTGGCAGGAGCTGATCCTGGGCTTCCTGCCCTGGATCCTGTTATTGGCGCTGATGTTCTGGTTCTGGGGTGCCGCCCAGAAACGCATGACTCAGGGCGGCGGCCCCTTTGACTATGGCAAGTCCAGGGCCCGCCGCGCCCGCAGAGAAACCTCCACCACGACACTGGACGATGTAGCGGGCATTGAGTCCGCAAAACGGGACATTTCGGAAATTATCGACTTCCTGAAGTCGCCGGATAAGTATCGTCGTCTGGGCGCCGTGATGCCTAAAGGGGTTCTCCTGGTTGGCCCGCCGGGCACCGGCAAGACTCTGTTGGCGCGGGCCATTGCCGGCGAGGCGGAAGTCCCCTTCTTCAGCATCAGCGCCTCGGAGTTTATCGAAATGTTCGTGGGCGTTGGCGCGGCACGGGTTCGGGACATGTTCCAGACGGCTCGCAAGGAAGCCCCGGCACTGATCTTTATCGATGAGCTGGACGCCGTCGGACGCTCACGGGGAGCTGGCCTGGGGGGCGGCCACGACGAGCGCGAACAGACCCTGAACCAGATTCTCACGGAAATGGACGGTTTCGAGGCCCATGAGAACGTTCTTGTGCTGGCCGCCACCAACCGCCCGGATGTATTGGACACCGCTCTGCTGCGCCCGGGCCGGTTTGACCGGAAAATCACCCTGGACCGCCCTCACCGGGAGGCCCGGGAAGCTATTCTGAAGGTACATGTGCGCAAGGTGCCGCTGGCTGCGGATGTGGACCTGACGCAGGTGGCCGCGCGCACGACCGGCTTCTCCGGCGCCGACCTGAAAAACCTGGTGAACGAAGCGGCCCTTACAGCCGCCCGAGACAACCTCGTTGAGGTAAACAACCACTGTTTTGAAGTGGCTCACGATCGCCTGATTCTGGGTGAGGAAAGGGACGCCCAGTTAACACCGGAAGAGCGTGAAGCCGTGGCCTACCACGAATGCGGGCATGCCATTATGGCCTATTACATGCCCAAGGCAGATCCTCTCACCAAGATCACCATTATTCCCCACGGCATGGCCATGGGAGTGACCGAACAGACCCCGAAAGAAGACAAATACAATTACACCGAAAGTTACCTGGAGGACCGCATCAAGGTGATGCTGGGCGGGCGTTCTGCCGAAAAGATCATCTACGGAGAGGTCAGCACCGGCGCCCAGAATGACCTGAAAGAAGCCACCAAACTATTGAGACGAATGGTCGGCCAGTGGGGCATGAGCGAAAAGATCGGCCCGCTGGGCCTGGGCATCGGCGAAGAACATGTGTTCCTTGGCCGGGAAATGGGCGCGCCCCGGGAGTACAGCGAAAAACTCGCGGAAATGATCGACTCGGAAATCCAGTCGCAATTACTGGCCTTTGAAGCCTTTACCGTGAGCTTCCTGACCGAACACCGGCAGGAACTGGATGCCCTTGCCAGAGCCGTCATGAAAAGGGAAACCCTGTCAGCCGGGGAAATAACCGAGGTGCTGGAGGAAGCTCGCAGCCGGGAGACCGCCTGAACAACTGCCGGCACAACAGCGGTTTGCTCAGGGCGTGATGGTGACCGGTAGATTCAGTTGGCAAAGCAGGGACTCCGCGCCTTGCTGTTCAAACAGGCTGCACTGACGGCTGATCACCAGCTGTGCTGCTCCCTCCTCCCGCACGGCCCTCGCCATGGCAGCAGCACCGGCTTTGGGCAAACGCCTGACCCGGGCAGCAATGCCCCCGGCTTCAAGCATGGCTGCAAGCTCCTCAAGCAATTCGCGATCATCAGCGGCGTCTGAGCGCACCAGAACCGTCAGCGCCCGCTGCCCACGCCTGGCCAGCTCCACGCCTACCCGCACAGCCCGATGATTCGCGCCCTGATCGTGGTTCAGCAACACCACCACCCTGCCCGGTGGTAATGAGCGCGATTCCGGCCACAACAGCACATCTCCCGGCGCCTGCCGCAACAGGCCCCGCGCGGTTGAGCCCAGCTTGAAAGATGAAATACCGGACCAGCCAGCCCCGCCGAGCACCAACAAATCATCAGGCTGTACCAGCCCCAATACCTGCTCTACCACTTCACCCCGGCATAATCTCAGTGCCTGGGCCACACCCCAGGGCGCCAGGGTTCGCTCGAGAGTACGGCGAAGCTTCTCTGCAGTTGCTTGCATACGGACTTCCAGAGCGTCGACATCCATGGGCCTCGCCACGCCGGAACTCCGGCCCACTTCCCGGGCAAAACCGTAACCGGCACTACGCAGCAGGCTTACTTCCTCCACAAAGATACCCAGAACTTCGGCTTGCTGCGCACGAGCAATGTCTGCCGCAGCCTCCAGGGCTGCCAGACTCCGCCTGGAACCATCCAGCAACACCAATATCCGCCGGGCTACGGCGGGGTCTGGCTCCGGAGTTTTATGACTGACCGTTGTGTCCGCCATTGCCATTATCCTGACCCGTGTCTTTGTCCTTGCTTTTGCCAACCTCGGCAAACGCGGCCAGCCTGTCTGCCACGCGTCGGTTAAAGCTGCCCTCAGGGAACACGCCATCAGCATCCGGTTGCCCCGGCTCCAGGCCCGTCAACAACTCAATGGCCTGGTCGATATGGGTAACGGGATAAATGGAGAACCTTCCGTCCTGCACCGCTTCCCGCACCGATTCATTCAACATCAGATGCTCCACATTGCTGGCCGGCAACAAGGCACCCTGGCTGTTTACGCCGCCGTCCTGCCGGCAGACATTGAAGAAGCCTTCAATCTTTTCGTTGACGCCACCCACCGCCTGCACCTCACCATGCTGGTTCATGGAGCCGGTAACCGCCAGGGACTGCTTGAGCGGAACGCCGGCGATGGCGGACAACAACACACAGGTTTCCGCCACCGAGGCAGAATCCCCTTCCACGCCACCGTAGGATTGTTCAAAGGCCAGACTGGCCGACAGTGAAAGCTCATTCATCGGCGCATAACGATTGGCCAGGAACCGGGACAGAATCATCACCGCCTTGCTGTGGATCGGCCCACCAAGCTTGGCTTCCCGCTCGATATCCACCACCTGGCCCTTGCCAGGGCGCGCCGTAGCTGTAATTCGGGTGGGCTGGCCAAAGCGGGTGGCGCCTAGCTGCAGTACCGACAGACCATTCACCTGCCCCACCTGCTCGCCCTGAGTGGCAATCATCACCACGCCCCGGCGAATCTGCTCCAGACTACGCTCGCGGACCCGGCTCGCCCGGTAGTCCCGCTCGTCAATGGCCTGCTGCACATGGCTGGCGCACACGTATGGGCTGTCGGCCACACCAGCCCAATGATCCGCCTCGGTGAGCAGATCTTTCAGTACACGATCATGGGCCGTCAGCTTGTTCTGATCGCTGGCCAGACGGCTCGCGTGTTCAATCAACCTGGCAACCGCCTCCCTGTCCAGGATTCTTACGCCAGCCGACCGGGCCATGGTGGCAATCATCCGGGCGTAGAGTATGTAGCTGGCCTCATCCCGCTCCATGTCGTCTTCAAAATCCGCTTCCACCTTGAACAGGTCCAGAAAGTCCGGATCGTAGTGGGACAGCAGGTAATACAACATCCGGTCGCCAAGCAGCACCACCTTTACCGAAAGCGGAATCGGCTCCGGTTGTTGGCTTACCGTGGTGGCGAGGCCATACAGGCGCTCCAGGGATTCGATGCGGATCTCGCCGGAAAAGAGTATGCGTTTGAGGCTTTCCCAGGCCATCGGCTGCGACAGTACGCGCCGGGCATCCAGAATCAGGTAGCCGCCGTTGGCCCGGTGCAGAGACCCGGCCCGAATCAAGGTGAAATCCGTGTACAGGTTACCCTGGTGGGCCCGGTGTTCGATCTGGCCCGCCAGGTGCTGGTGGTTGGGAAGATCTTCATAGATGACGGGGGCCCCACGGGTCTCGGCATTATCCACCAGCAGATTCACCCGGTAACGGTTCAACAACCCTGCCGGTGCGCCGTTTTCGGTATCCTGAAAGGCCTCGGCATGCTCCACCACATCCTCTCGAACCGCGTCCAGGTGCGCGACCACGGCCGGCACATGCGCCCACTTCTCGCGCAGCTCACCCATGGGCCCGCCCAGGGTAAGCTGGACCATTTCCTCATTCAGGGCATGGACCCGCTCCCGAACTTCCTTGCGCAGCCGGGGCACCTGCTGTATGGCCTGCTGCAGCTTTTTCTGGAGGTCTTCCACCTTGGATTCCACCAGTTCCTTTTCTTCATCGGAGAAGGTCTTGTATTCCTCAGGCTCGATCACCTCGCCGTTGCGCATGGGCGCAAAGGTGAAACCGGCCGGGGTGGTGAGCATGGCAATATTATTGGCGTTTGCCTCTTCCTGAATCGCAGACAGGCCTTGCTGCTGGCGCCGGGTAACCTCTTCCTGCAATTCCTGAATACGGGCCTGGTATTCCTCGCTTTCAAAGGTGGCCGGTATGGTAGTCTTCAGTTCGTTGGCCAGTTCGCTCATATCGGCCTTGAACAAGCGACCCTCCCCCGGCGGCAGCTCAATGGCCCCGGGTTTGTCCGACTGCTGAAAATTGAACACATGACACCAGTCCGACGGCACCGGTTTTTCCGCGGCATGGTTGGCCAATACCCGCCGTACCAGCTCATGCTTGCCGGCACCGGAGGGCCCCAACACGAACAGGTTAAACCCCTGGGCCTTCATGCTGGCCCCGAATTCCAGGGCACGCAGTGCCCGGTCCTGACCGAAGGGCAGAGCCAGATCTTGCAGACTTTCCGTGGTTTCGAAATCCAGTTTGTCCAGCGGGCACCGATGGTAGATCTGTGCTTCGGTCAGAGCGTCGGGCAGAGCCATCCGTCCTCCTTATGGCTTAGGCGTTGCCTTCCAGTTTGTCCTGGGTGCGCAAATCAAAATCGCTGGCATCGTGCCGCTCGTGCAGCTGGGAGGCAAGATCGCCCCAGGCCTTGTTCACCATACGGCCACGCTTTACTGCCGGGCGTTTGGCCACCTCGTCGGTCCAGCGAACCACGTTGGTATAGGTGTGGGCTTCCAGGAATTCGGCCGCCTCGTACACCATGTTTTTCACCAGGGCTCCGTACCAGGGCCAGATGGCCATGTCGGCGATGGTGTATTCATCACCGGCAATGTACTGGTTATCCGCCAGCTGACGATCGAGCACGTCCAACTGGCGCTTCACTTCCATAGTGTAGCGGTTGATGGGGTACTCGTACTTTTCTGGCGCGTAGGCATAAAAGTGACCAAAGCCGCCTCCCAGGAAAGGCGCACTGCCCATCTGCCAGAACAGCCAGTTCATGGTTTCGGTGCGTTTGGCCGGGTCCCTGGGCAGAAACGCATCAAACTTCTCCGCCAGGTAGAATAGAATGGAACCAGACTCGAAAACCCGGATTGCCGGGTCCACACTACGATCCAGCATGGCAGGGATCTTGGAGTTGGGATTCACCTTCACGAACCCGCTGCTGAACTGATCCCCTTCGGTGATGCGAATCAGCCAGGCATCGTATTCCGCCTCCTTGATGCCTTTTTCCAGCAGCTCCTCAAACATGACCGTTGCCTTAACACCGTTGGGCGTTGCCAGGGAATAAAGCTGGAACGGATGCTCCCCCACCGGCAGCTCTTTTTCATGGGTAGGCCCGGCGATGGGGCGGTTGATGTTAGAGAACTTGCCGCCGTTGTTCGGATCCCATTTCCAGACTTTCGGAGGTGTGTAAGTTGGGTCACTCATTCCGTTTTCTCCCATTGGCTTTACAGGGTTAGTGGCATGACTGTAACCGAATCCGGCACGGGTACGCACGTGGAATACGTCTGCGCGGGATTGTAATCCTGTAATCCCCCCAAAAAATAATCGAGGTTTTGAGTAGAGACTTTTACAATGATCGCAAAAGGAGCGACAGATGAAGAGGTCTCGATTCACCGACAGCCAGATCATGGCGATCCTGAAGCAGCACGAAGCCGGCGTTCCGGTGTCTGAGCTGGCAAGGGAACACAATGTCAGTACGGCACTGATCTATCAATGGCGCTCGAAGTTTGGCGGCATGGATGCATCAATGATGAAACGCCTGAAGGAACTGGAAGCCGAGAATGCCCGCCTGAAGAAGATGTACGCCGAAGAGCGGCTTAAGGCCGAGCTCCGTCAGGAAGCGCTGGAGGGAAAGTTGTAAGGCCATCTCAACGCCGGGAGATGGCCAGAAAGGGCGTGGCCAAACATGGCATCAGTATCCGTTTGGCCTGCTTGGTGTATGGCATCAGCGAGACCTGCTATCGGTACCAGGCAAAGCTCAGTGGCGAGAACGCTCTGGTGGCTGACTGGCTATTGCGCCTTACCCAGACCCACAAACGCTGGGGCTTTGGTCTGTGCTTCCTGTATCTGGGCAATGTGAAGGGCTACACCTGGAACCATAAGCGCGTGTATCGTATTTATCGGGAGCTGGAGCTGAACCTACGCATCAAGCCACGTCGACGAATCCAGCGGGATTATCCGGGCGAGCTGGATGTTCCGACATTATCCGGGCGAGCTGGATGTTCCGACGGCACCGAACCAGGTCTGGTCGATGGACTTCATGAGTGATCAACTAGTCAGCGGTAAGACGTTCCGGACCTTCAATGTGATCGACGACTACAACCGGGAAGGACTGGGCATCGAAGTCGACTTGTCATTACCCGCACTGCGGGTGATTCGTGCTCTGGATCAGGTCATTAAATGGCGTGGCAAGCCCGCCGCCATTCGCTGTGACAATGGGCCAGAGTATATCTCACAGTCATTGATAGACTGGGCCAACAGAAACCGGATAACGCTGATCTACATTCAGCCCGGCAAGCCCACTCAGAATGCCTACATCGAGCGCTTCAATCGAACTGCACGGCATGAATGGCTGGATTTGCACCAGTTCGAAAGCATTGCCCATGCTCAGCTTCTGGCAACTCAGTGGCTGTGGCAGTACAACAACGAACGACCGAACACGGCTATTGGAGGAGTTCCACCTTCCAGACTGCGGAAGGCAGCTTAACCTCTACTCAAATGAGCGGTTAAAAATGGGGGGATTACAACATGTTATGAGTTTTCACTGTGGTAAGCGTTCATCAAGGAATTTAATCTTGCTGTCTCGGGCTTTTGGTTGAATAGCTCTGGGTCTCGCTCGAAAAGCATTTCGATGTAGTTGTGCATGATTTTGTACTCTCGAATGCTGCGAATTTTTCCCCGTCTCAAGATCGGGTTAACTTGAAACCCGAACACGTGCCGGTCAAGCACGATGACGCCGAACCTCAACAAGGCGAAGACCACCACTAATAGAGCAAACATAAGAATCAATGGCACCCAACTTTCCTCAATTTACTCATAACGCCCGGCTCATGCGCCGGTTTGGAGCCGCGAAGCGGCGGAAAACCGGTCGCTGTGCAGCCGATTGTTAAGCTTACCAATCATGTGAAGTGGACCCCAAATTTTGGACAGGTGCCTAAGCTCTGATTCATCATCTCCATAAGGAGGAGAATCATGAGCAAGAAACGCAAGCAATACAGCGCATCATTCAAGTCCAAAGTTGCC
>NZ_JASSVO010000017.1:0-61280 GCF_030541085.1 Marinobacter sp. ST-43 | reverse complement strand
GGGTCATGGCGGCATCTCCTCTTTGAAAAGCCCACTTGGGCCATTCAAAAGTATCCTCCAATCACCTCCATTCCGGGGAGATTCTCAGTATCACCGCTACCGCGGAGCGGTTTAGTTCAACTTCCTGATAACAAAACGTTAGCGAATCCGCATCACACCGTTTCAGGGGAATGAACGACCATGGCACTGCGCAAGACACGGATATCAGCACTGGCCACCCTGCTGGCCGCAACCACAGCTTCCGGCAACCTGTTGGCGGAAGAACTTCGCCTGATTACCTGGGGAGGCTACGCCCCGGATGAGGTGGTCGCCCAGTTCGAGGAAGAAACCGGAATTGATGTAAAGATCACCTTGTCCAACAACGAGGACATGATCTCCAAGCTTCGGGCCACCGGTGGCGCCGGTTTTGATCTGGCCCAGCCGAGCCAGGATCGCATCGTGGGTGTACAGCGCCAGTTCAACATCTACAAGCCCATTGATTACAGCCGTATCAATACCGGCCAGTTGCAGGCGTCGATGGTGAAGGCGACTCAGGAGTCGACGGCTCTGGATGGTCAATCTTACGGTGTGCCCTCGGTCTGGGGGACCAGTGGCCTGATTGTGCACAGTTCCGTCGCGGACACCGTTACCGATTACACCGACCTGTGTGACCCGGCAGTGGCTGGCAAAGTGAGTTACCGCCTGAAGCGGCCGACGCTGATCGGCTTTGCCTTCGCCATGGGCATGGATCCGTTTGCGGCCTATGAAGACCGGGACGAGTACCAGTCCATCCTGGCGAAAGTGGAAGACAAACTGATCGACTGCAAAGACAACGTGAAAACCTACTGGACCGGTGGCGACCAACTGCTGTCGCTGCTTCGTACCGGAGAAGTGACCGCTGCCATGGCCTGGGATGCCGGCGGCTGGAAGCTGAATGCGGAGAACCCGGACATCCGCTTTGTGGCGCCGGAATCCGGAGCCCTGGGCTGGATTGATACCTTTGCCATCCCGCGCCGCAGCGAGAACGAAGAGGCCGCCTACAAGTGGATCAACTTTGTGATGCAGCCGGAAATTGCGGCCAAAATCACCAATGCCTCCGGTAACTTCACGGCCTCCAAAGGCGCCGATGAGTTTGTGAACGCCGAGCTGCGGGATGCCTATCGCCTGAGCTTCGATGAAGAAGCTATCAACAACATCAAATGGTATCCGCCAGTACCACCGGGGCTGGAAGCCATGGAAGGGCAGGTGCTGGATCGCGTCCAGGCGGCGAACTGATCCTTATGGCAACAGAGTCTGACCTGTCCTGCAGCGGACTGGTCCGCCGCTTTGGTAATAACGCGGCGGTGGACCATGTGTCGCTGGATGTTCCTGCGGGCACCTTTTTTTCCATTCTGGGACCGTCGGGGTGTGGCAAGACCACCCTGCTGCGGCTGCTGGCAGGCTTCGACAAGCCGGATGAAGGGGATATCTTCATTCGCGGCCAGCGCATGAATGAGGTGCCGCCTAACAAGCGCCCGGTGAACATGGTGTTCCAGCACCTGGCGCTGTTCCCCACCATGTCCGTCGGTGACAACATTGGCTATGGCCTGAAACGCAAGAAGGTGCCCGCGGCCGAGCGCCGCAAGCGGATTGCACGGGTGCTGGAACAGGTGGGGCTGCCGGAACTGGAGAATCGCAATCCCCAGGAATTGTCGGGTGGCCAGCGCCAGCGCGTGGCCCTGGCCCGCTGCCTGGTGCTCGAACCCACCTTGTTGTTGCTGGATGAGCCTCTCGGTGCCCTGGATCTGAAACTTCGGGAGCAGATGAAGGTCGAGCTCAAACACCTGCAAAAGCAATTTGGCACCACCTTTGTGTACATCACCCATGACCAGTCCGAAGCCATGGTGATGTCGGATCAGGTGGCGGTGATGGAAAATGGCCGCTTCGAGCAGGTGGCGCCGCCGGAGGAGCTTTACCGGCATCCGGCAACGCCGTTTGTCGCGGGGTTTGTCGGCGACAACAATCGCCTGGCGGGGACGGTGGTGTCCGTGGCCGATGATGTGGCGGCTGTTCGTATGAGCGATGGTGCGGTGGTACGCGGTCGGGCTGCATCGGCGGGCCTGGCACCTGGTGCCCAGGCAGAATTGTACATTCGGCCGGAATCATTGTCGTTTTCGCAAACGGCTGCGGTCGCGGGTTCCTCCTCACTGCAGACCCGAGTCCGGACCACGCTGTTTGATGGCGCCAACAGCCGGGTTGAAGTCGAAAGCAATGGCCAGGCACTATTTGCACGACTCCCCCAGGACGGCTCGGCGCCGGCGCTGACGCAGGACGGCCACCTTGAGCTGTCGTGGGATCCGGACCTGGCCCGGGTATTTGGAGCTGCGCACCAGTGAATAGCTCGGTTAGCCGTTTCTCGCTGTGGCTGTTACTGGCGCCTTTCCTGCTCTGGATAGTGCTATTGGTGCTGGTGCCCCATCTGCAGATGTTACGGGTGTCGTTCCAGGTACGGGAAAGCTGGGATACCCTGGCCTGGGGGCTGGAGCAGTACCAGAATTTCTTCAGTGAATCCTACTACTGGCGTACCTTCGTGCGTACCGGGCTCATGTCCCTGTTCACCACCTTCCTCACCCTGCTGATTGCCTTTCCCATTGCCTGGTACATTGCCCGCCTGGCTCGGGGGAGGAGCAAGGGTATTCTGTTCCTGGCTTGCCTGATCCCGTTCTGGGCCAGCGAGTTGGTGCGTACCTACGGCTGGATGATCCTGTTGCGGGAGAGCGGCCTGTTCAGTTCCTGGCTGCAGGCGCTGGGCTGGGTGGATGGCCCGGTGGAGATGCTCTACAACGATGTCGCGGTGATCATCGGCCTGGTCTACAACGGCCTGCTGTTTATGGTGGTGCCGCTGGTGACCACGCTCGACGGCATGGACGAGAACCTGGTTGAGGCCGGCTACGATCTGGGTGGCGGCCACGGTACCGTGCTGCGGGAGGTGGTGATTCCCTGGGCCATGCCGGGCATTGTCTCCGGCTGTATTGTGGTGTTCATGCTCACCCTGGGCAGTTACCTCACGCCGATTCTGATGGGGGGCAAAGACAGTGCCTGGTTTACCCAGCAGATTTTCACCCAGTTCATCACCCGGTTTAACTGGGAGCAGGGGGCGGCTTTGGGGGTCTTGCTACTGGTATTGTCGTCGCTGCTGGTCTGGCTGGGCCTGAAGCTGACCGGGCAATCCCTGCGCAAGGTTATGGGGTGATGTCATGATCCGTTCTGTACCTCGGTCCCGGTTGTTTGATGCCCTTTACCTGAGCTATCTGTTGGCCTTTTTCCTGTATCTTGCGTTGCCTTTGCTGGTGACGGCCGTGTTCGCATTCAACGACTCTCCGTTCCCGTCATTACCCTGGCAGGGCTTTACCCTGGACTGGTATCTGGCCGACGGCACCGACGGGCGTACCGGGCTTTTTCATGACGACGGCTTGCTCAGTGCGCTCTGGGTCAGTACCAAAATCGCGTTCTGGGTGACGTTGGTCAGTGTGGGGCTTGGCTGCGTGAATGCGGTATTGTTCGAGCGGGTGGAGTTTCGCGGCAAGGAGCTGCTGTATCTGTTGATGCTGCTGCCGCTGGTGATTCCGGGCGTGATTCTCGGGGTATCCATTCTGGTGTTCTACAGTGGCATGGCCAACGATGTCTCCCGCTTGTGGGGTATCGAGCTGGACTTGTTCCGGCCGGGGCTGACATTGGTGGTGATGGGGCAGGTCACCTTCATTACCACCCTGGCTACTCTGGTGATTGCGGCCAGGCTGCGCAAATTCGACCGACAGCTGGAAGAGGCTGCCCTCAATCTGGGTGCCACGCCGGTTGTGGCGTGGTTCACGGTTACCCTGCCGTGGCTGCTTCCCTCCATCCTCGGGGCCGCGGCAATGGCGTTTTTGATGTCCTTCGAGAACTTCAATACCACGGTCATGCTCACCGGTAGTGATACCCCGCTCACCGTGGCCCTGTTCAATCGTCTGCGGGAAGGCTCAACGCCGGTGTTGAACGCGGTGGCGCTGTTTCTGATGCTGGTGTCTGCGTTGCTTGCGCTGTTTACCCTCCGACAAAAAAGTTGAGAAAGTTCTGTATCTGGCGTTTACGGTTTATACTGGAACGATCACTCCTGAAAGCGGGTTCTGCTTTGCACGCGTCCACTTGTCGCATCAGATTTCTGCTGGTGATCATCGCCCTCGGGGTCTGTCTGTCCCAGCCTGGATTTGCCGCTATCCAGCCGGTGGATGAAGGGTGGCAGTATCGCTGGGGAGATTCCCCGTTTTTGCCTGATGGCACGCCATTGTGGATCCTTGAAGACTCTCCACAACACTGGCACGACATTGGTTTTCCATCGAACCCTCCTGGCCGCGATGGTCGTGAGCATGCCTGGTTCAGGGTGCAATTGCCGGAAGGTAGCTGGTACCAGCCTGTCCTTTATGTTTATAGCGTCGACATCATTGTGCAGGCCTGGTTTCGGGGTGAATTGCTCTATCAATATGGCACCTTTGACCAAGAGGGAAGGGGCCGTTTTGAGGGATGGCCCTGGCATGAAATACGGCTACCCGAGGATTATCAGGGAGAGACGCTCTATTTCCGGATATTCTCGAATTACACCGACATAGGGTTATGGGGGGAGGTCGGGATTACCGATCATGCCGATCTGACGGTATACCTCCTCGGGGGATCTGCTGAGGAACTGGTAGTCTCGGCATTGTCGGCTCTGATAGCTTTTCTGGCTCTGGTGTTCGCCGTAATCCAAAGGGGCCAGCGCAGTTTCGCCAGCATTGCTCTGTTTTCATTCCTGACCTCGGTGATGCTGTTGGCTGAGAGCCAGGCGAGCTTGTTGATTGCTTACAAACCTTTGTTGTGGGACTACCTCGCGGCCGGCTCTTACTACCTGATTCCTATGGCGTTGGCCTTGTTGTTGCGGCAATGGCTGGGCGCTGCGCGCCCGGCGCTGATCAGCTGGCTGGTGTGGATTCATCTTGGATTGGCGGTGAGCGCCCTGGCCCTGGCGTTGGTCGGCGCGGTCGACCTTTCGTCGACCTTCCCGGTGTTTGATGTGTTGCTTCTGGTCTCCCTGGTGTTGATGGCTGGGGCTGTATTGCCTCGCTTCTGCGTGCTGTTCCGGGAGCAGCAGGTGCTGGTGGTGGCCTGTGGTGTGCTGGCCGTGCTGCTGATCGTCGATATGGCCGTTGCTCACGGGTTCCTGCCCTGGGGCCGGGTGCCGGTGAGCTGGGGCGCGCTGGGTTTCTCGCTGGCGGTGGTCAGCATTTCGGTCTGGCACTACGGCAAGACCCAGAAAGAGCTCCAGCAACTGAACATCCGGCTGGAACAGAAGGTTCAGGAGCGCACCGCCCGCGCTGAGTCACTGGCAGAAAGGGAAGTTGCCCGGGCCCGGTTGCTGGCACTGGAAAGCAAGAAAAGCCAGAAGCTGGCGGATGTCATTGCTGCCCTGCAGGATTGCGCCGGCATTGAGGAAGCCTTCGAGCCCCTGTTAAGAGCCATGCCGGAACTCTACCTGCCCATGACCGGTTGCTTTTATCGAAGAGGCGTCGATGGGCATTACGACCGCGTGGTTCACTGGGGCAGCGCCCCGGAGGACGTGTTCCCGGCGTCACTGGGGTCGAATCTTTCTGCCCTGACTGAAACCGTACTGCCGGTGCGTAGCTACGATTTACCGGCTCAAATGTGTTTCTTCCTGCGGGTAGAGTCTGCCCGCTCCGGCAATCGGCCTGAAGGGGTGTTGATGCTGGAGCGCCCGGATCTGCCGCCAGTGGTGAAAGACTATGGCATCGCACGGGTGATTGCCTGGGTATACCAGTCGGTTGAGAAAATTGGCATTACCTTGTCTGGTCTGGCCTTGCGGGCTGAATTGCAACGATTCTCCTATGAGGACAGTCTGACCGGCCTGAAAAATCGTCGCTACTTTGATGAACTCTTTCGCCATGAGCGGGAAGTGTCGGCCAGATCCGACAGGCCGCTTTGCCTGCTGATCTTCGATATCGACCACTTCAAACAGTTCAATGACTGCCACGGCCACGAGGCCGGCGATCAGGCGCTAAGAATGGTCGGTGACGTGCTCGGTACCTACTTTCGCGGCAGTGATACCGTATGTCGTTACGGCGGTGAGGAGTTTGCGGTGCTGATGCCGGGGGCATCCCTTGAGGAAGCCCGTCAGCGGGCCGAGCAGTTGCGGGCGGCCATTGCAGCCGAGCAGGTGGAGCATCGGAATGAAAACCTGGGCAGCCTGACCATTTCAGCCGGTATTGCCTGCTGGCCGGAAAACTGCGCGGAGTATGACGAGCTGTTCCGGGCCGCCGACAAGGCGCTCTATCAGGCCAAGGAAGCGGGCCGCAACCGAGTAGTTGCGGCCACGCTCTGACATCAATGCCAGATATTGCTGTCGATCTTTTCGTGCAGCTCAGGATAGTCCTTGGACTTGAAGTGCGGCACCAGGCCTTCCTTGCGCTGAGCCAGGTAGTCTTTGGTCAGTTTCACAACCGTGCCGGACAACAGAACGATAGCAATCAGGTTGATGGTGGCCATCAGCCCCATGGATGCGTCCGCCGCATTGAATACCGTGACCACCGCTTCGTAGCCACCCCAGATCACCATGCCCAGCGCAGCGAGCCGCAACAGGGTCAAGCCCAGAGTGTTGCCACCGCGCAGGTAGATCAAAGCGTTCTCGGCGTAGGTGTAGTTGGCGACAATGGAGGTGAAGGCGAAGAACAGAATCGCGATGGCGATAAAGTAGCCCCCGAACTCACCCAGGTGTACTTCCATGGCCTGTTGGGTCAACTGGGTGCCGGTCACACCGGAACCCGGCTCCAGAACGCCTGCCAACAGGATCATCACGGCGGTCGCCGTACAGACAATGATGGTATCGATAAAGACACCGAATGCCTGAACCAGACCCTGTGAAGAGGGATGGTGCGGAGCCGGGGTTGCGGTCGCGGCAATGTTGGGTGCCGAGCCCATACCGGCTTCGTTGGAGAACAGGCCGCGCTTGATGCCATTCAGCATGGCAGCGGTAACGGAGCCTGCCGCGCCGCCGGCGGCCTCTTCCAGGCCAAAAGCACTTTTTACGATCAGCGCCAGAATGCCCGGGACTTCGGTAATGTTCAGGGCCATCACGCCCAGCGCCAGGAGTACGTAGGCGCCGGCCATGAACGGCACGACAAACTCAGCGAAGCGAACGATCTTGCGCAGACCGCCAAAGATGACAATGCCGGCAAAAGCCGCGATGACCACGCCGACACCCAGCTTGGGCGCACCAAAGGCGCCCTGCATGGCATCGGCAATGGAGTTGGCCTGTACGGCGTTGAAAACCAGGCCGAAGGAGATAATCAGGCAGACCGCGAAAATGGCCGCGGCCCAGGGCGCTTTCAGGCCTTTGGCAATGTACACCGCCGGGCCTCCCCGGTACTGGCCCTTGCCGTCGCGAACCTTGTACAGCTGGGCCAGAGTGCTTTCAGCGTAACCGGTGGCCATACCGACGAGGGCTACCATCCACATCCAGAAAATGGCACCGGCGCCGCCCAGGTACAGGGCAACCGCAACCCCGGCAAGGTTACCGGTACCCACCCGGGAAGCCAGGCTGGTGCACAGGGCCTGGAACGGAGAAATCCCGTGTACATCGCTTTCCCGGGAGCCACGGATGGCGCGGACCATTTCGCCGAAATTGACGAACTGAAGGAAGCCCAGACGGATGGTAAAGAATACACCGACGGCAAGCAGGCCATAGACGAGGACATAGCCCCAGAGGATCGAGTTGAGAAAATCAACAATTGCAGTCATGGCTAGACGCCTTGTGATTTGTGAATGAGAAGTAATCCGAGGCGAGGCAGTCTAGCACGGTGAAAAATCAAGCAGACTGCGGAAATCCGTGATTGCCGGACAGCAAGGAATATGCTGTCCGGCGGTACTGCGGGGAGGGTTTCGCCGGTTCAGACCACCAGCACCGGGCACTTGGCCTGGGAGGCAACCCGGTGCGAGACGCTGCCCAGAAAGGTGCCATCCTTGTCGCTGTTGGTGCCCTTGGTGCCCACTACAATCAGGTCGGCCTCCTTGTCCTGGGCAAATTTCACAATCACCTTCGAGGGCCGGCCGGCTTTGACGAAACCGCGTACCTTGGTGGCGCCATGCTCCTTGGCCAGCTCCTTGGCGTGGTTCACTACGCCTTTGGCATACTCAGACAGCACCTTGTCCGGGATGTCCATGTCGTCGGGCCTTCCGATAGACAACGACGCCTCAAACAGGCTGTGATGCTTGTACACACAGAGGATGTAGATCTCGGCGTCCGGGATCAGTTTCTGCAGTTCAATGGCTTTATCCAGTGCCTTGAGTGAGGTTTTGGAACCATCCACAGCGGCCAGAATCCGTTTAAACATGTTGTTCTCCTTTGATCAGTGGCTGTGGATCTAGTCCCTGAACGCGATGTCACGCAGGAACAGGGCAATATCCGGGAAGGCGATGATCAGGCCGGCAGCCGCCACCAGCATGAATATGAACGGAGGCGTACCCCGGATAACTTCCATGTAGGGCCGTTTGAAGATGGCAATGGCGGTGAAAATGTCGCAGCCAAAGGGTGGCGTGGCAGAACCGATGGCCACCTGCAGGGTAATCAGCACACCGACAAGCACCGGATCCAGCCCGGTGGCCTGAATGGCGGGCGCAAAGATCGGTGTCAGCACCAGGATAACCACGATGGGATCGACGAACATACAGGCGATGAAGAAGGCCACACAGATGGCAATCAGCACGCCCACAGGTCCGGCCTCGTTGACGCCCACCGCTTCCAGGATGGCCTGGGGAATCTGGGCAAAGGAAATGATCCAGGAGAAGCCATTACCCACGGCCACCAGAATGAACACCACAGCCGTGATCAGCCCGGTGGATTTGGCAATCTTGTAAATGTCGTTCAGTTTCAGCGACCGGAAGACCACAAATTCCAGCAAGAAGGCGTAGAGCACGCAGACTGCAGCTGCCTCGGTGGGGCTGAAAATACCACCGTAGATACCACCGACAATGATCACCGGGAACATCAGGGGCCAGGAGGCATCCCTGACTGACATCGCCCGTTCTTTCCAGCTGGCCTTGGCTTCAGTCGGAACATCGTTCTTGTAGGCGTAGATCAGGCAGTAGATCGAGAACATGAACAAAATCAGGATGCCCGGGCCGATGCCCGCAATGAACAGTTCGGCAATGGAGGTTTCCGAGATGACCCCGTAGATGATCATGCCGATGCTGGGAGGGATCAGGAAGGCGATATCACTGGCGTTGATAATCAGAGCCAGCGTGAAGGGATCGGAGTAGCCAGCCTTGAGCATTTTCGGGCGCAGCGGTGAGCCCACTGCGACCACGGTGGCCTGGGTTGAGCCAGACACCGCCCCGAACAGGGTGCATGAGGTGGCGGTACTGATGGCGAGGCCACCTTTGATGTGGCCGATAAAGGCCATGACCATATTGATCAGGCGGTCCGCAGACTGGCCCCGGGTCATGATATCGGCCGCCAGAATGAACATGGGTACCGCAATCAACGACGCTGGCCGGATGCCACCCATCATCTGCTGGATGAATGTGCCCATCTGCCCGAAGCCATCGAACATCATAACGAAGCCGATGACGGCAGCAGTGGTTAGCGGAATCATCATCGGGAAGCCCAGAAGCAGCAGCCCGATCATGACGATCATCATAATAGTTGCCATGGTGTGTCTTTCCTTAACCTATGGGTTCACGCTGCTTCAGACTTCGGTTTCGGTATCGGCGTAGCCATCCACCACACCCGTCGACAGGTACACGTCTTTGGTGGTGAAGTTCTTGATGGCGGTCAGCAGGTACTGGATGCCGGTAATGGCGAAACCGACAGGGGCCCAGATGTAAATCCACCAAATCTCAAAACCAAGCGCTGGCAAAATCCGACCTCGGCTGTACAGGGTCTGGATGTACTCAAAGGAGTAATAGCACAGGAAAAACATGACCACGGAGGTAAACAGGGCGATGATGATCATCAGTACCTTACGGCCCTTGGTCGGGAAGGCATCGTACATGGCGGACATGCGGATATGGCGGCCGTGCCGGGCGGCGTAGCCAATGCCGGCAAAGGTAATCAGAATGATCAGAATCCGGTTGATTTCACCGGAGAAAAACAGGCCCTCACTGAACACGAAACGGGCAATAACATTGGCGCAGGTGTTTACCGCCATCAGAATCACGCCAGCGGCGAGCATGAGGGCTTCGATTTTTGAAATCCAGACGTCAATCGTGCCCAGAAAGCCAGGCAAGCCGGACTCATAGTGACCGGTATCGTCTTCGATCTCCGGGGAATTCTCGGACATGGATTCTGCTCCAGAACATGTCGCTCCCGGCGGGAAGAATCCCCGGCGGGGCGGGGTTAAAGCTGGGTTGCCACCCGCCGGAGCGGGGGCAACCGTTTGGCGAGGTTCAGTCGTTCTGAACTTCTTTCAGATCTTCCTTGAACTGCTCCAGCAGCTCTTTACCACGCTCACCGGTCATTTCGATGAACTTCTCTTCCACCTGTGGCGCGCGGGCCTTGAAGGCTTCGATCTGTTCGTCAGTCAGACGGGTAACGGTAACTTCGTCGCTGTTGGACTGGATCTTTTCCAGGGCCTCGTCCGCCAGACCATCAATGTGCACGATGATTTCCTCGAAGGCGTAATCAGCGGCATCCTGAACCAGCTTCTTGTCCTCATCAGACAGGCCTTCGTAGAAGTTCTGGTTCGCCATCATGGCGGTGGTGAACCAGCCGTGGCCGGTGAATACCAGGTTCGGGGAAACCTCATACAGACCACCTGACTCAATCCAGAAAATCGGGTTCTCCTGACCCTGGATCATGTTGGTCTGCAACGCACCGTATACTTCACCCCATGGCAGCGGGGTTGGGGTGGCACCAAACGCAGAGTAGGTCTCGGACAGAAGCGGGTTGGTCATTACCCGGATCTTCTTGTTGTTGAAGTCTTCCGGAGAGGTCACCGGCTCATCAACGGTCACTACCATTTCCCCTTCCGGGTACATCTTCAGCAGCTCAAGACCTTTTTCAGAATACAGCTCCGGGAAGTCCTCATTGATGGCCTCACTCTCGCGGAAGAACTCGATCACGGTATCCATGTCGGTGGGCATGAGGTACGGAATAAAGAAGATCTGCGCTTCCGGGATCAGGGAGCCGGTAAAGCCAGGAGACTGGTTTACAAAGTTCAGGATGCCGGCCTGGGTCTGTTCCATGATGTCGTCAGACTCACCCAGCTCACCGAAACGGTAAATCTGCAGGGTGTGGTCGGAATTCTCTTCAATGTATTCCTTGAACTTATATGCGAATACGTCCTGAACGTCGCCTTCGTATTCTTCATGGGCGTAGCGCCAGTTGGCGGCATTCACGGCATTTGCCGCGGTCAGGCCGGCAAATGCCAGCGCTGAAATACCAGCCAGTTTCCTGAATTTACTTGTGCTGCTCATCGGGTTGTCTCCGCTCGTTATTTTACGTTAATCCATTGTTACATTATTAAAGACTGGCAAATCAAAGCGGTTTTCGCAAGGAAACGGGGGAAATAACCTGCGCGCCAATAGCCGATTAAGCCAAATTGCAAGTGCATGAATTCAGGATGGATTCGGGTTTTCAACACACAGGAACAGGAACCTTCTGAACTCCTCTGCGACCCGCTGGACACTGTTTTCGAGCCGATGTCCGTCGGGTAGGACCAGGGCTTCAATCTGCTGCCTCCGGGCCAGCTCCAGAACCGGCATTACCGGTACCACATCGTCGTTCCAGCCGTGGATAATGCGAGCGTGGCGGGCGCCGATCACCGGGTTGGACTCCGGATAATCCGGTAGCGCCAGTGCCGGTGCCAGCATAAAACAGCCCCTGACCGGCGTCTGTTCGCTGGTCCGGGCGCAGACCCAGCCGCCCATGCTGGAGCCTGCCAGGATGGTCTGTTCGGGCTTTGCACCGACAGCTGCCATGGCGTGTCGCATCTGCGCGAGGCGTTCGGCAGGGTCTTTAGTGCTGCGATGATCCACCGCCTCGGCATAAACGCCTGAAAACGTTTCAGCCACCGTTTTCAGGGCCTGGATCTTGGTACTGCCGGGGCCACTTTCCAGACCGTGGGAGAGAAAAACATGGAATGCCGGTTGCGCCATGATCAGGTTCTGCCTAGTTGATGGTTGCGTCGGAGTCAGTTTGCGGGGAACGGGTTTCGGCCAGGATATCCAGGGCCTGCCGGCGTTTGTCCGGGTCGTGAATATCAATGGTAAACATCAGTTCGTCTACCTGAATGTCGGCCAGCAGGTCGTCGAGTTGCTGGCGCAGGTCTTCGCTGTTGCCCATGATCTGCAGTTTCAGGAAGTCCCGCACCCCGGCCTCCTCGGCCGGATTCCAGAGCCCGTCCATGGATTCGACCGGCGGTCGCATCCACAGGGGCTGCCCGCGGAACAGGGCCAGAATGCGCTGGTAGCTGGTGGTGGCCAGATGGCGCGCTTCGTCCTTTGAGGCCGCCGGGATAGCGGGAATGGCCAGCATGGCATAGGGCTGTCGCAGCTGCTCCGAGGGCTCGAAGTTCTCTCGATAGACCTTCAGGGCTTCCCGGTAGAGCCGCGGTGCGAAGTGGCCGGCGAAGGCATAAGGGAGGCCCCGCATTGCCGCCAGCTGAGCGCTGTACAGGCTGGAGCCCAGAAGCCAGATGGGGACATTGGTGCCGGCGCCGGGAATGGCCTTCACCGGTTGGCCCGGTTGCAGCGGTCCCAGCAGGTTCTGCAGACGGGCTACGTCTTCCGGGAATTGCTCGGCGCCCAGACCATCCCGTCGCAGTGCCCGGGCGGTGACCGGATCGGTGCCCGGCGCGCGGCCAAGGCCGAGATCGATTCGGCCCGGATAGAGACATTCCAGGGTGCCGAATTGCTCGGCAATCACCAGCGGTGGATGGTTCGGCAGCATGACACCGCCGGAGCCCACCCGGATACTCCCGGTTTTGCCAGCGATGTGCCCCACCAATACCGAGGTGGCGGAACTGGAAATCCCTTCCATATTGTGGTGCTCTGCCAGCCAGAAACGCTTGAAGCCAAGTGCCTCCGCATGCTGGGCGTAACGCACGCTGTTGGCCAGTGTCGTTGCTACGGAGTCGCCCTCGCGCACGGAGGCCAGCTCGAGCAGGGAGTAATCGGGTGTTCTGGACATGGGGTTCCGGTACCTGTGAAGAAACAACGGTGTTCAGCGTTTCACAATGACGCCAGCGGACGGTTTCTTCAAGGGTAATGACAGGAGGGGCAGGAGCATCCGTTAGTGCCGGATGCTCCTGCAAGCACTCGTTACGGTGCTGGCGTGTACATCTGAGTGGAGTACTCGCCCTGGACGGGCTTGCTGAGGGTTACCTCTTCCTTGACGTAATCGACGAAGGATTGGGCATAGTCCAGAAAGGTATCCGTGGCTCGGCCATCCTCGCTGACGGTTCCGAAGGTCAGGTAGCCGTCACGGCCAGCCGCGGTGAAGCTGTTGGTGACGACGTTCAGGGTTTCAGCGTCGGTCAGAGCGCGCCAGGTGGTTTCACTCCGGGGCCGAACTTCGATGTCGTAAAGGCGTTCGCCAGCAGGCCTGGTCATGTCGACGGTCCAGCGCAGACCGGCGGCATAGGGGTAGGCACCCGTGGAGCCGCCTTCAACGTGGGCGAAATCCACTGCTTCATTCAGCACCTGTCTGATTTCTGCTCCGGTCATGGTCAGATCGGTAAGGGTATTGGCAAACGGCAGCAGGTTGTAGGCATCACCAATGGTGATATCGCCGGCCAGAATGTCGGTGCGAACGCCGCCGGCGTTCTGGATCGAAACATCGGCATTCTTGCTCTGGAACAGGAAGGCCTGAGCCACCAGGTTCGGGATATCCCCCCCACGGTTCGGGTCTTCGTTGGCGCAGGTGTCATCGCCGTATGGCCGGCCGGGAATTCGGGCCAGGCACAGGTCCTCGGATGCGGTACCGATGACCTGATTGCGGAAGCTGTCCAACTGGTTGGCGTACGTGGCCAGGGTTTGAGCGCCGGTCGGGTCGTCCGTCACAAGGCTGAGTTGCGGGTCCGCCTCGATGGCTGCCCGAATGGCGGCCAGTTCCTCGCCTTGGGGTTGGTAGCCATCGTCGGTGCCGTCATCACGGATGATGGGGTTGCCCAGGAGCAGGTGTGGCGTTCCGGAGCAGGAGGAAACAGTGCCATTGTTCTCCCAGGTCACGCTCAGTTCACCCAGCACACGCGAATACTGCCAGGCCTGGGCCACGCACACTTTGTCGCCGTCGGCATTGGTCACTTCGGTGGGGTAGGGGCCGGAGGCACTCAGGCCGTAGGCGTCAAAGTTGCCAAGCAGGGTGTGGGAATCTCCGCCGATAATGACATCCACTCCAGACAGGCGCTCGGCCAGTGCCAGATCGTTGGCATACTGGTAGTGGGTCAGCAGGATGATCTTGTCGATGCCCTGGTCGTTCAGCTCATCGATCATGGCCTGGGCGGTTTCGGTTTCGTCCAGAAACTCAGTGCTTGCCAGCGGGCTTGAGCTGTTGCGGGTTTTGGTGGCGATGTCGATGCCGATGATGGCCACCTGCTGGCCATCAATGTTCTTGATGGTGTACGGCTGGATGTAATCGTCCTGGGCCACCGGGGCCAAACGGGTGCCGATGGCCGGTTTGACGTTGGCCGCGAGAACCGTCGTGTTACAGCTGCCTGCCGCCAGGTAGTCGAGGAATTTCACCAGCCCTTCGTCACCACGATCAAACTCGTGATTGCCCAGTGCAAAGGCATCAAAACAAACCTGGTTCATCAGCTCGGCATCGGCCTCACCTTCGAAGGAGGTGAAGTACAGGGTGCCGGTCATGGCATCTCCGGCATGCAGTTTCAGCACGTTGTCCAGTTCGGCGGTTCGTTCGTTGATCTTGGCGATCACCCGGGGGAAGCCGCCGGCGCTGAATTCGGTTTCTTCACCAGCGATATCCAGGGACTGTGAGCCCGCTTCCAGATGGGAGTGGTGGTCGTTGATATGCAAGATGTTAACGGTAAAGCGCTCGGTTTCCGTGGCGGGCGCGTCGTCGTTATCACTGTTACAGCCGGTCAGGGCAATCAGCGGGATTGCCAGCCAGAGTCCTTGCCGAATCATTACTCTATCTCCGTTGTGGGGGTTAGCGGCTGGTCAGCACGCGAATCAGGGCGATCAGGTCGTAATGGTTAATGCGCCCGTCACCGTCAATGTCGTAAGCCGGAGCTGTGGCTTTGCCGAACAGCATCGCCAGCACCAGGCGGGACAGGTCCCGGCCGTTAACGCGGCCATCGCCGTTCAGGTCGGCGCGGTCTGCGGGGGTTCTGGTATCGAGATTCAGGGCAACGATCACAGGGTCATGGTCAGAGGCCCGGTAAGCGTCCGGTGCGTAGAAGCTGGCCTGCTGCTCCGGCGTCTTGAACTCGGTGTTGTAGTCCAGGGCTCGGGGCTCATCGGCATTGATCGGCCAGACGGTGGTATCGGCAATTTTGCCGGCCAGGGCGGTATTGGCCAGAGCGTGGTCCAGGTAGCCTGCCTGGCCATAGAACACGTAGGAATACGCCTGCTCGCCAACGTAGGCCGCCAGTAGATCGGTATAGCCGGCACTGGCCAGGGCGCGAATGGGGTCTTCTTTCGCGTAGGCGTTGAGATCGCCGATGATTAACACATCCGGTTCGCCGGTTCCGGTGGCATCGTCTGCCAGCCAGGATGCCAGCGCCTGGGCGGCCTGGGTCCGTACTGGATTCCAGCAGCCCTGACCATCGTTCTGGTCAGCGTTGCTGCCTTCGGCACTGCCGCAGCCTTTGGACTTGAAGTGGTTGACGGCAATGGTGACGCCATCGTCTGAATCCTTCAGCCGAAAGGTTTGTGCCAGGGGCTGGCGGTTCAACTGATCAAAAGGAGCCGCGCTCAGAGTGGCGGCGGTGCCAACGATCTCGACACGGTCGGCGCGATACAGCAGGCCAACGGCAATGTCATCATTGCCCAGTTGTGCCAGGCCGGGATCGACCCACTGCCATTGGGAACCCAGGGCCCCGGCAAGTTCGGCAATGGCACTGGTCTGGCCGTAGCCGTCATTCTCGATTTCCATCAGGCCGATGATGTCGGCATCAAGGGCGACCATGGCACTGACCAGCTTCTCGGTCTGGCGGGCCAGTTCTTCCGGGTTGTCTGCGCCCCGCGCCGTCGGGAATCCGCCACCCATGCCGTCACCGTTGAAGAAGTTCAGCACGTTGAAAGAAGCCACCACCAGGTTACCGCGATCCTCAAGGCCGGGCTCGGTTACACGTGCATTTGCCTGGCTGAAGGACGGGCTCGCGGTCGGCTGCAGACGCCATTCCGAAAAACGGTAGTCGAGAACGCCGGCAAGATCCTGAACGGTGTCGCCAGCGCGCACGGTCTGGCTGGCGCTCAGTTGCGGTGTCGGGTAGGGCACGATGGCCGGGTTCTGGCGGTTACTGGCGTCGTCCAGGATAATCCGGTCCAGCGCATTCAGATCAGCCACCAGTGCGGCATCCGCTCCGGGCTCAGCGATACTGGTGGGGATAAAGTGGCGACCGCTCCCGAGGGTCAGGCTGCCGTAACGGCCCAGGTCGTAGTTGTCGTTCACCACAAGAGGCGCGCTGAATTGTACCCGCATGGCTTCAAAGGCTTCCGGAGCAGTGGCATCGGCCCAGGGCAGGGAGATCTGCGCCGCCGGTGGAAGCTCCGCATTACCACAGTTTTCGGTACCGCTCAGGTTGGTCAATTCGGTCAGGCCGTCGTATTCGGTCACTTCACCGGCAAGCCGCAGGCGCTGGCCGGGCTCGGCGTTCAGAGTTGGCGCATAGACAAACAGGCCTTCGGAGGTTGCAGGGTTGTCGTCGCGGTCTGAGGCTTCTTCCTCCACAAAGACGCCGCCAAGGCCATCGTTGGTGTTGAAGGCGGCCGTAACTACGGCTTCGATCACCACGTGCTGGCCGGCAACCGGGCTGATATCGCCTTCGCCCTGAATGTCCGAAATGCGGGTGGCGGGAGCACCACAGGTCAGATCCGGCGCAGTCGGTGGCTGGTCCGGGTTATCGTCATCGTTGCCGGCGACGCCGAGATCGTCGAAGCTGTTCTGGGGAAAGCCGTCAAAGACTGTGGCCGGGTCGTAATCATCGTAGGCATCGGTATCGGCCAGGGTGCCTGCACGGCGGCGCAGAGTGCGATCCTGAGTGCGGGTATCCCCGGAGCCCCAGTAGCTGCCGGGGTCTGTGCCGACCTGGCCGATACTGTCGGCAACCGTGCCGCCGTTCAGGAGCAGGACAGCGTCATCACCGTTGAACAGCCCGG
Organism: Marinobacter sp. ST-43; assembly: GCF_030541085.1. NCBI lineage: Bacteria > Pseudomonadati > Pseudomonadota > Gammaproteobacteria > Pseudomonadales > Marinobacteraceae > Marinobacter > Marinobacter sp. ST-43. Next base: position 43,958 of record NZ_JASSVO010000017.1, on the reverse strand, counting down.
CTCCGGTGGTTTGATCCGCCACAGCGAGAATGGCCGGGTCAGCAGCGCTATGCGCGAAAACGAAGTTGCTGCCCGGAGCAATCGAACCCTCCAGGTTGAAGGTTTGCCCGGGGGTGGCGCTGCCGTTGAAGAAAACCTGCAGCTCCCAGGGAGCAAGATCCACCACCGCATTGCCGGTGTTGAGCAGTTCAATGGCTTTGTTGTTGCTGGAGCCTTCGACATACTCGCTGATGACCAGCGATGCCTGTGTTGTCGATGCCAGAAGGCCGCCGATGGCGGCTGCCAGCAGCGTTGGTTTCATCGTCATGGTACTGTCCTTGTTTCGGTTATGTTGTGTGTTTTGACACCACAATCTGACCGTGCTGTGTGACGATGACATGAGAGTTTTGTGAAGGATGCTTTGCCGGTTTGTGTCAATGTGGACAACGCGCCTGAGCAGTTTGGTAATCCAGTGCGTATACAGGGGATCTGTCGACAGGAGGGCCGATGATGCGTTGGACAGTCTTGAAGTGTGTGAGTGTGCTTTTACTGCTAGGGTTGACGGTGCCTGCCGTTGCCCGGGATTGCCCGGATTTCCTGGACCACGAGCAGCGCAAACTGCACTCCCGGGATTCGGTGAATCTGTGCGAGGTGGCTGCTGGCAAGCCGATGCTGGTGGTGAACACAGCCAGCCGTTGTGGTTATACCGGTCAGTTTGAAGGCCTGGAGGCCCTGCACCAGCGGTACAAGGATCGGGGGCTGACGGTCGTGGGATTTGCCAGTGATGACTTCCGGCAAGAGGCGGATTCCGAAGAAGAAGCCGCGAAGGTCTGTTTTGTGAACTTTGGTGTGAGTTTTACCATGATCGCGCCGAGCGCAGTGACCGGTGAGCAGGCCAATCCGGTGTTTCAGGAAATCAATCGCCAGAGCCAGCCGCCAAGCTGGAACTTCACCAAGTATGTGATCGATCGTGAGGGTAAGGTGGCAGCCCGTTTCCCGAGCCAGGTGCGTCCCGAAGATGCCCGGTTGATTCAGGCCCTGGAATCGGTTCTGTAATCCCCGGCCGGTTTGCGGATAGCAGTCTATTCTGAAGGCAAAGGTTGTTCACCGCTCCGGGTGTAGTATGCAGTGTTTGGAAAAGGATGCCCTATGGCAGAAGCCCTGTTTGAATCCGTACGAAGCCAGATAGCACAGAATCTCTCGGCTACCCTGGACGCTCTCGCGGGCGGACAGACCGATTGGGTGGCCCTGGCCGGGCATGTTCTCAGTCAACTGCTGATTTCGGTGATCTACCTCGGCATTCTGTTGCTGGTCTATGCCATTCTGATCAGCCTGGTACGCCTTGTCGTCGGCAGCCGACGCAGCTCGAAGCCCTGGTTTGGTCAGTTGCGCACTGGCATCCGTTATCTGTTCGGGCTGGGCGGATTGCTGGTGATTATGGCGCAATTCGAGGCCTCGCCGGAGCTGTTGAAGGGCATGGCCAGGGCGGGCCTGATGGCGTTGGGCTTTTTTGTGGGCTGGCTGGCGATTGGTCGTCTGCTGCGGGAGACGATGAATCGCTACCGTCTGGAACCCTCTATCCGCCAATTGGTCGAGAATCTGTTCTCGGTGCTCACCGTTACCTTCGCGGCCGTTACGGTGCTGTCCCAGTTCGGTTTCGATGTGGTCTCCATCGTCGCGGGTCTGGGGATCGTGGGGATTGCCGTCGGGTTTGCGGCCCAGTCCACGCTGTCGAACTTTATTGCGGGTATTACGTTGCTGATTGAGCGCCCCTTCCGGATTGGCGATTGGGTCACCATCAACGGCCAGGATGGTAAGGTGGTGAAGATCGCCCTGCGGACCACCTGGCTGCGTACCCGGGACAATATCTTTACCATGATCCCGAACGATAACGTGGCGTCCTCGGAGATCATCAATTACAGCGCCGAAGGGGCGACGCGCCTGAACATTCCAGTTGGCATTGCCTACAAGGAGTCTGCCAGGGCAGCGCGGGACGTGATAATGCCGGTTCTGCTGGCGCACTCTGAAGTCTTGCAGGGGCCGGGTATGGAGCCGCGAGTGGTGGTCAAGACCCTGGGCAACTCTTCAGTCGATCTGGAGGTCAAGATCTGGATTACACCGGACAATCTGGAGGTTCAGCCCAGAATTATGGCTGATGTGCTTGAGAAGATTAAAGAGGCCCTGGACGAAGCGGACATTGAAATACCTTTCCCGCACCTGCAACTGTTCATAGATGATGCCAAAGGGCTTGCGCCGTTGGTACAACCGTTTTACCCAAGGTCGACGGAACAAGGGAAAGGCCTGTCGGCGCCAGGAGACAATCATGAATGAGCCGTCCGGCTACTACGAAAGCAACACCACCCTGGCCCAGTATCTGGAGTTTCACTTCGGTGAAAGCTGGCATGGTGAAGCCAACTTCGCGAAAGAACTGGCCGATGCCGCGCTTGGAGCGCTGGATGGCCGCGCCACCTGCCGGGCGTTGGATATCGGTTGTGCGGTAGGACGTACCTCGCTGGAGCTGGCCCGCCAGTTTGACCATGTCGATGGGGTCGATTATTCGGAAACCTTTATCGGCAAATGCCGTGAGGTGGTGCGGGAGGGGGTTGCGCGGTATGCGCGGCCCGAAGAGGGCGAGCTGGTCAGCTACCAGGAGCGGTCACTGGCAGCCCTGGGTCTGACTGAGGCTGCCCGCCGCGTGGCGTTCCATCAGGGCGATGCCTGCAATCTCGGCGCTGATTACCGGGACTACGATCTGGTGCTGGCCGGCAACCTGATTGACCGTCTCTACAACCCATGCCTGTTTCTGGAACAGATCCATGAGCGTATCAATGCGCTGGGGCTGCTGGTGATTGCTTCACCCTATACCTGGCTGGAGGAGTACACGCCCAGGCAGGACTGGCTCGGTGGTTTCCTGAAAGACGGTGAGCCATTCACCACCCTGGATGGGCTCAAGGCGGCGTTATCCCCCCGTTTCCGCTTGCTGGCAGAGCCCCGGAGCCTGCCCTTCGTGATCCGGGAGACCCGCAACAAGTTCCAGCACAGTTTTTCGGAGCTCACAATCTGGGAGAAGTTGCCGGATTAGCGTGCCCTGTCACACAAGCGTCATCTCTTCCGGTTAGTGTGAAGGCTCATCAGGACGACATGCATTGTGTTGATGCATCGTGTGATTGCTTATGCCGGGGCTTGCCCCGGCTTTTTTATGGAGCCCGGTGTTCGCCGCTCCCTTCCCTTCTCAACGCCCGTTCACGCCGTCGCGCGGTTTCGCTGCGTTCCGATATGGTTTGCTGCACAAACTGTATGTGTTCCCCGGCGATGGCCCTGGCGTCTTCTTCCCGGCCTTCAACGATGGCGTTATACAGCTTCTGGTGCTGGTCCATCAGGCCCTGGCGGGTCTGAACCTCGCGGGAGTACATGCCACCGATGTTGGTGACAATGTTGTTCTTGAGCATGCTGAACAGGTTGCGCATGGTGTGCAGCAGCACCACGTTGTGACTGGCTTCAGCAATAGCCATGTGGAAGCGGGCATCGGCAGCCCCTTCTTCTTCCAGATTGTGGGCAGTGGAATTCTGGTAGCAGGCGTGGAGCTCTTCCCAGGCTTTGCCCAGCCGTGCCAGATCCACTTCCGTGGCGCGCAGGGCCGCGTAGAAGGCACAGTCGCCCTCCAGTGTGCGACGGAACTCGAGCAAATCCCGGTGTGCTTCCGGGTGCTTTTCCAGTAGCGGGATGAGTGGGTCGCTGAAGCTGCTTCCCAGATTCTCCGCCACATAATTGCCGCCGCCCTGGCGGCTTTTCAGCAGGCCTTTGGCCGCCAGGCGCTGCACGGCTTCTCTGAGTGACGGGCGGGATACGCCGAATTGCTCCGCCAGTACCCGTTCCGGCGGCAGGCGCTGCCCCGGCTCCAGGGTTCCTTCCAGAATCATGGTCTCCAGCTGCTCGACAATGGTGTCGGCCAGCCGCTTGGGAGCAATCTGATTGATGGGCATGATGCCTCACTTGTGTGTCTAAAAATTGGTCATACCAATAAATCTTACCTGCGTCTACGCTTGTTTTTACAACAAAACTTCAAGGCAATACGACTAATGTATGAGTGGGCGGTTTTGACACCACAAGGCCTGCTCAAATAACGTACTCGGCACAGGTTTGTAAATTGGTAATACCAATTATCCAAAAACAGAATCCAACAACAAGACCCTGGAGAACATAATGTCGTCCGGATTGCTCGCCCTATTGGCGTTTACGCCCATTCTCCTGGCTGGAGTGCTGCTGATTGGCATGCGTTGGCCCGCCCGCCATGCCATGCCCGTGGTATTTCTGGTCACCGCGCTGATCGGCTACGGCGCCTGGGATATGACCCTGAACCGTATCCTCGCCTCCACCCTGCAAGGGCTGGTGATTACGATTGGCCTGCTGTGGATAATCTTCGGCGCGATATTGCTGCTGAACACCCTGAAACATTCCGGTGCCATCACCACGATTCGGGCTGGCTTTACCAACATCACCCCGGATCGCCGTATTCAGGCCATCATCATTGTCTGGCTGTTCGGCAGCTTTATTGAAGGTGCGTCTGGCTTCGGTACACCGGCGGCCATCGCCGCGCCCTTGCTGGTTGCGGTGGGCTTTCCTGCCATGGCCGCGGTCATGCTGGGCATGATGGTGCAGAGCACGCCGGTATCCTTTGGTGCCGTGGGCACCCCGATTGTGGTGGGGGTGACAACGGGGCTGGATCGGGCCAGCATTACCGAGCGACTGGAAGCCCTGGGCTCCAACTGGGATACCTACCTGCAGCTGATCACCTCGGAAGTGGCCATCACCCACGCCATTGTCGGTGTCGTTATGCCGGTACTGATGGTGACGATGATGACCCGCTTCTTCGGCAAGAACAAAAGCTGGAAAGAGGGGCTGGAGGTCCTGCCATTTGCGTTGTTTGCCGGCATCGCGTTTGTTGTGCCCTACGCCCTGACCGGGGTGATTCTGGGGCCCGAGTTCCCGTCTCTGCTGGGTGGCCTGATTGGTCTGGCGATTGTGACCACTGCCGCCAAAAAAGGCTTCCTGATTCCGAAGCGGACCTGGGATTTTGCCGACAGCAAAGACTGGCCCAGTGAGTGGCTGGGCAGCATTGAGATGAAACTGGAAGACATCGCCGCCAAACCGATGAGCGGTTTCCGGGCGTGGGTACCCTACGTGCTGGTCGGCGTGGTACTGGTTCTGAGCCGCACCGTTGAACCGATCAAGCAAGCTTTCACCAGCGTTGGCGTGTCGTTCTCCAACATCCTGGGAGAAGCAGGTATTAATGCCGGGATCCAGCCACTTTACCTGCCGGGCGGTATTCTGGTGATGGTAGTGCTGGCAACTTTCTTCATCCACCGGATGAACCTGAAAGCGCTGAATTCGGCGGTGAAAGAATCCGGTGGCGTGCTGCTGAGTGCCGGTTTCGTGCTGCTGTTCACCGTGCCTATGGTGCGGATACTGATCAACTCCGGCGTTAACCTGTCGGACCTGCCGAGCATGCCGCTGGCCATGGCCACCTGGGCTGCCGATGCGGTTGGCGGCATTTACCCGTTGCTGGCCCCCACGGTGGGTGCGCTCGGTGCGTTCCTGGCCGGTTCCAACACGGTCTCCAACATGATGTTCAGCCAGTTCCAGTTTGGCGTTGCCGAGAGCCTTGGTTTGTCCACCGCACTGATGGTGGCGGTGCAGGCCGTGGGTGCTGCGGCAGGCAATATGGTGGCCATCCATAACGTGGTGGCAGCATCTGCTACGGTCGGGTTGCTGGGCCGTGAAGGTCAGACACTGCGCAAGACGGTGTGGCCGACCCTATACTACCTGGTGATGACCGGTTCGATTGCGCTGCTGGCCGCCTACGGCCTGGGGCTGACGGACCCGTTACTGAACTGAAAACACTGGGATAACCACAACGGGTGGCCGGCTGCCGGCCGGACCGCCCGGAGGCAATGACTGATGAGTGAGCTGTTTTACGACGCCGCCCCCAATGCTACCCGCGTGGCTCCAGAGCGCTCCAGGCCACGAACGTATCCGGCCAAGCCGGCCGAGGTCATTTTGTTCGGCACCTGCGTGGTGGATTTGTTCTTTCCCGAGGCCGGGCTGGATGCTATCCGCCTGCTGGAACGGGAAGGCATTCGCGTGCATTTTCCACACGAGCAATCCTGCTGCGGTCAGCCTGCCTGGACCTCCGGCTACGTGAACGAGGCCCGGGAGGTGGCGCGGGCACAGCTCAATCTACTCGACAACGGCTTGCCGGTGGTGGTGCCGTCCGGATCCTGTGCCGGTATGTTCCGACAGCATTACCGGGAAGTCTTTGCAGAAGAACCAGATACCCTTAAACGTGTGGAAGATCTGGCTGAACGAACGTTCGAGCTGACCGAGTTTCTGCTGCATGTATGCAAGGTGGACTGGCAGGATCTCGGCCAGCCCACACAGATTGCCTTGCACACCTCCTGTTCCGCCCGCAGGGAAATGAACACCCACCTGCATGCGCGGGAGTTGCTGGGCAAGCTGGCGAATGTCGAGCGGCTGGACCACGATCATGAAAGCGAATGCTGCGGCTTTGGTGGCACCTTCTCTGTGCGCATGCCGGAAGTGTCCGGGGCCATGGTGCTCGATAAAACCCGTTCGTTGCGGGAATCCGGTGCAGCGGAAATGGTAACCGCTGATGGCGGCTGCCTGCTCAACATCAACGGCTCCCTGGAAAAACAGAAACAGACGTTCCGGGGCCGGCATCTGGCCAGCTTTCTGTGGGAGCGGGTGAGTGGAGAGGTGAAATCATGAGCCAGCGAATACCGGTTAAAGAACTCACCGACAGCTTCCGTGGCCGAGCGGTGGGCGCCCTGGCTGACGACCAGCTGCGCACCAACTTCCGCGTCGCCATGGACTCGCTGATGAAAAAGCGGGCCGATGCTTTTCCGGACGAGGAAGAGCGTGAAGGACTGCGGGAACTCGGCAACCATATCAAGGCCCGGGCGCTGTCCCGGTTGCCGGATTTGCTTGAGCAGCTGGAATCGAAGCTGACCGATAACGGTGTCAAGGTTCACTGGGCCGAGACTACCGAGGAGGCCAACCGGATTGTCCACTCCATCATTGAGGCGAAGCAGGGCTCTCAGGTGGTGAAGGGTAAATCCATGGTCAGCGAAGAAATGGAAATGAACGACTACCTGGCTGAACGCCACATCGAGTGCCTGGAGTCGGACATGGGTGAGTACATCGTCCAGCTGGATGGCGAAAAGCCCTCCCACATCATCATGCCGGCGATTCACAAGAACCGCTTTCAGGTCTCCAGACTGTTCCACGACAAATTGGGCGTGGATGAGACCGAGGATGTGAACGAACTGATCCAGATTGGTCGCCGCACCCTGCGCCAGAAATTCCTTGAAGCGGATGTTGGGGTCTCCGGCGTCAACTTCGCCATTGCCGAAACCGGCACCTTGCTGCTGGTGGAGAACGAAGGCAATGGCCGCATGAGCACCACGGCGCCGCCAGTGCACATTGCCGTCACCGGCATCGAAAAAGTGGTAGAGAACCTGCGGGACGTGGTGCCCCTGTTGTCGCTGCTGACCCGTTCCGCGTTGGGTCAGCCGATCACTACTTACGTGAACATGATTTCCGGCCCGCGCAAGGCGGATGAGCTGGATGGTCCGGAAGAAGTGCATCTGGTTCTGCTGGACAATGGCCGCAGTGGTGCTTTCGCCGATGCCCAGCTGCGCCAGACATTAAACTGTATCCGCTGCGGTGCGTGCATGAACCACTGCCCGGTCTATACCCGTGTGGGTGGCCACACCTACGGTGAGGTTTATCCGGGGCCGATCGGCAAGATTATTACGCCGCACATGGTCGGGTTGCACAAGGTACCGGACCACCCCAGCGCGTCTTCATTGTGTGGCGCCTGTGGTGAGGTGTGTCCGGTGAAGATTCCGATCCCGGAAATGCTGCAGCGCTTGCGCCAGGAAAACGTGAAGAACCCCGCCGAACAGCCGAAAGTGAAAGATGGCGGCGCCAAGTATTCCCGCAAGGAGCGGGCAATCTGGCGCTTCTGGGCCAGGCTGAATACGGCGCCGGTGTTTTACCGCCTGTTCCTGTGGGGCGCGACCCGTTTTGGCAAACTTGCACCGAAAAACGTCGGCCCCTGGACCGAGAACCACTCGGCGCCGGTACCGGCCCGGCGGTCTTTGCATGATCTGGCCAAAGCCCATTTGAATCAGGGAGACCGGTGATGAGTGCCCGCAGCAATATTCTCAACAAGCTCCGTGCCGGTCTGGCCGGCACCACGCCCCGGCCGGACGATTTCGATGAGGGTCTGGTAACCCGCCCCTGGCAGTATGCGCCGGAGGACCGGATTACTCGCCTGCGTTCTCTGATGGAAGCGGTGCACACCGAAATCCACCAGCTGACGACCGAGGAGTGGCCCTCAAAGGTTCAGGAATTGCTGGAGAGCCGCGGCCTGAAGAATGTGCTTTATGCCCCGGGTACCGGGCACGGCAAGCAGCTGGCGGAGCACTGGCAGCGTGCGGAGCCCAGACCGGAGCTGTTGGTCTATGACCGTCCGATTGAGGAATGGAAGGAGGAGCTGTTCTGGCAGGTGGATGCCAGCGTGACGGGCACGGTGGGCGGGATTGCTGCCACCGGTTCACTGGTACTGTGGCCGGATCGTCACGAGCCGCGGCTGATGAGTCTTCTGCCGCCGTTGCATATCGCGTTGCTCAAGGCCAGTGAGGTGGAAGACAACCTGTATGGGATGATGCAGAAGCACAACTGGTCCGCGGGTCTGCCCACGAACCTGTTGCTGGTATCTGGTCCGTCCAAGACGGCGGACATCGAGCAGGTGCTTGCCTATGGGGCCCATGGCCCCAAGGAGCTGGTGGTCCTCATCCTTGAGGACGGCTGATCAGAGTTCCTTGATCGCGCTGGTGGTGGCTTGCAGGACTTCCTTGGCGTCGCCCTTCACCATCAGGCTGTTGTCGCGAATGAACAGACCGTTGGGAATGCCGGCGAAGCCAGCGGACAGGCTGCGCTTGACCACCACCACGGTTTTCGCCTTGTGCACATCGAGGATCGGCATGCCAAAAATGGGCGAGTTCGGGTCTTCGGCGGCGGCCGGGTTTACCACGTCGTTGGCGCCGAGCACGATGGCTACATCCGCCTGCGGCAGTTCCGGGTTAATGGCGTCCATGTCTTTCAACTGGTCATAAGGGATTTCAGCTTCGGCCAGCAGCACGTTCATGTGCCCTGGCATCCGGCCTGCCACCGGATGAATCGCGTAACTGACCTTGGCACCACGGCCCTCAAGCTGGTTGGCGAGTTCTTTCACCGCATGCTGGGCTTGAGCCACCGCCAGGCCGTATCCGGGCACCATGACCACCTTGCGGGCACCATCCAGCAACAGGGCCAGATCGTCAGGGGTGGCGTATTTCACCTTGCCATCGTAGAACTCCCCTTCATCCTGCTGGCTCGCCGTACTGTCTGATCCGCCCAGTACACCGCCGAACAGAACGTTGGGCAGGGACCGGTTCATGGCCTTGCACATGATGGCGGTCAGAATCAGGCCGGAGGCACCCACCAGGGAACCGGTAATGATCAACCCCTGGTTGCCCAGCACGAACCCGGTGGCCGCACCCGCCAGGCCGGAATAGGCGTTAAGCAGGGCGACGACGACCGGCATGTCGGCACCACCGATAGGCTGGACCAGTCCAATGCCAAGTAGCAGGCAGAGCCCTACGAGGGCCGCGAGGGCCAGCGGGCTGGTGCTGCCGCTGGTGGCAAACAGCACCGCTCCGGTCACGGCGGCAATCAGAGTAACCAGCGTGACACTGTGCCACAGGCGATTGTTCCGGCTGTCGCCAATATTCCCCTTGAGTTTCAGAACGGCTACGACCGACCCGGTCAGGGTCACTGAGCCGATGACGATGGAGGCCAGAATAGCGGCGGTCCAGCCACTACTTCCGGCACCGGTGGCGTTAACCGCATGCATCCAGGTACTGGCGGCCACCGCAACGGAGGCGCCCCCGCCGATACCGTTCAGGCTCGCCACCAGTTCCGGCATTTCCGTGGTTGCGGTCCGTTTTGCGAGCCAGACGCCGATCGAGCCGCCCAGCAGCATACCAGCGATGATGGCCGCGTAGCTGATGATTTCCTGGTGCAACAGGGCGGCGACGACCGCAATCAGCATCCCGATGGCGGCCAGCTGGTTGCCACGTACCGCTGTTTTTGGGCGGGTCATGCCCTTGATGCCGAGAATGAAGCAGACAGCAGCTGCAAGGTAAGACAGATTGATCAATGCAAACATGGTTATCCCTTCCGCTTGAACATATTCAGCATGCGATCCGTCACCAGAAAGCCAGCTACGATATTGATGCTGGCCAGGGTGACAGCGATAAAGCCCAGAACGCCGGCGACATTAGGCGACAGCTCTGTGCTGCCCGCACTGATGATCGCGCCGACGATTACGATGCCGGAGATGGCATTGGTGCCGCTCATCAATGGGGTATGAAGGGTGGGCGGAACCTTGTTGATCAGTTCTACCCCGACGAACAATGCCAGAATGAAAATGGTAAAGCTGAGTGCAAACAGTTCCATCAGTCCGTGTCCTTTTGGGTTGAAGTTTGCGGAGTGTCTCGAGTCTCGGCGTTGTGGCGGACGCTGCCGTGCTGGACCACCAGTGTGGCCGCAACAATCTCGTCCTCCAGCTTGGGTACCACACGACCGTCTTCGGTCATGTTGAGCAAAAAGGCGGTAATGTTGCGGGTGAGCAGCTGGGACGCGTGCACCGGTACGCGGGAGGGGTGGTTGGCATGGCCGACCAGGGTAACGCCGTCCACATCCACCTTCTGGTTCAGAACGGTGCCTTCCACGTTACCTCCTTTGTCGGCCGCCAGATCCACGATGACCGAGCCGCTCTTCATTCGGTGAATCATTTCCTGGTCAATCAGTTTGGGAGCCGGTTTTCCGGGTACCGCCGCCGTGGTGATTACCAGGTCGGCGCGGGCGACGCAGTCTGCCAGTTGCTGTCTTTGGGCGGTGTAGAACGCTTCGCTCTGCGCTTTGGCATAACCGCTGTCTCCGGTGGTATCGGATGCAGGCACTTCGATTTCAATGAAATCGGCGCCCAGGCTCTCCACCTGCTCTTTCACCTCAGGGCGAAGGTCGTAGGCCTCGACCACTGCGCCCAGACGGCGGGCGGTGGCAATGGCCATCAGACCTGCAACACCGGCGCCAATAACCAGTACCCGGGCCGGATGAATGGTGCCGGCGGCGGTCATCAGCATGGGGAAGTAACGGGGCAGGGCCATGGCGCCGCTGAGGACGGCGCGGTACCCGCTGATGCCCGCCATGGCACTCAACACGTCCATGGACTGGGCCCGGGTGGTTCTGGGCACCAGGTCCAGGGCAAATGCCTGCACGTTTTGCCCGGCCAGTTGTTCCAGCAGCGGCTGGTTGAACCAGGGATCGAGCAGGCAGATCAGGGTGGCGTCTTGCTGAATCAGTCGCGCTTCCTCTGATGAGGGCGCCCGAACCTTGAGGATGACTGTGGCCTGACGATACAGAGCGTCGGCATTGTCGGCGATGATGGCCCCGGCGTGGCGATAGTCGTCATCGGTGAAATGGGCGGCACTGCCAGCACCACTCTCGACCACCACCTCGTAGCCGGCCTCCAGCAGGGTGGAAACTCCGGATGGGATAATGGCCACACGGTTTTCACCGTCTTGTCGTTCTCTGGGAATCCCTATCATCATGCGTACAGGCTCCGTTCAGTTTGAGTTTGTTCTGCCCCGGTGTTCAGTCCCAGGGTGTTAAGGGTGTAGCGGCGGACATCGGCTAGCAGTTGGCGGTTGGCCTGAAGCGATTGACCGTAGCTCGGAATCAGCGATTGCAGGGTTTGCAGCGGTTGGCCCTGAATCAGTTCCGGGAAACAACGTTCTATAACCTCCAGCATTGCGGAGACGCAGGTGGAGGCGCCCGGTGAAGCGCCCAGCAGGGCTGCCAGGGATCGGTCCTCAGTGCTCAAAACCTCGGTGCCGAATTCCAGACTGCCCCGGCCCGAGGCCGTTGGCTTGATAACCTGAACACGCTGCCCGGCCCGCACCAATTGCCACTGAGCCGGATCCGGGTCCTCCATAAAGCGCGCCAGTTCGCCGAGGCGGGCCGATTTGGGGCTGAGAGCTTCTTTGATCAGGTATCGGGTCAGCGGCCAGTTGTGCACGCCAACGTCGATCAGCGGCCGCAGGTTGTGGCTGCGAACTGAGCGGATCAGGTCCGATCGATCGCCGCTTTTGAGGAAGCGGGTGGTAAAGCCAGCGAAGGGGCCGAAGAGCAGCGCCGCCTTGCCATTGATAAACCGGGTGTCCAGGTGGGGCACCGACATGGGTGGGGCGCCAACCGGTGCCTGGCTATAGACCTTGGCGTTGTGTGACAGGGCCATGTCTTCGTTATCGCAGGCCAGCCACAGGCCGGATACCGGGAACCCCCCGTAGCCGCGAATTTCCGGAATACCGGTCTTCTGCAGCAATGACAGGGCCGCTCCGCCCGCGCCAATGAACAGAAAACGGCTGGTAATGCTGCGTTTCTCGCCGCTGCCCAGGTGATGCAGGCTCACGCGCCAGCCGCCGGCTTCGCGCTTGATATCGGTTACCTGGCACTGGAGCTGAATATCACAGGCGTGCTGGGCCAGGGAGCGCCCCAGCAGGCGCGTCAGTGCGCCAAAATTGACGTCACTGCCGTGGGCGACGCGGGTAGCTGCGACCGGCTCAAAGGCTTGCCGGGTACCGTGGATAAGCGGGAGCCAGCGAGCGAGGGTGTCTGGCTGATCGCTGAACTCCATCTCCTGAAACAGCGGTTGGCCCTCGAGGGCTCTGTGGCGGGTTTTCAGAAATTCACAGGCCCTGGCACCCTCAACCCAGCTCAGATGTGGCACCCGGCGAATGAAGTTGGCCGGTGCGGGCAGGAGCCCCTTCTCAACCAGGCTGCTCCAGTACTGAAGTGAGAGCTCGAAGCGCTCGTTGATGGCGAGCGCCCGCTCTACGGAAACGCTGCCATCGGGGTTGGCGGGGGTGTAGTTGAGTTCGCAATAACCGGCGTGACCGGTGCCGGCGTTGTTCCAGGCGTCCGAGCTTTCTCCGGCCAGCTCCTGACCCTGTTCGACCAGGGTGATCGACCGGGAGCTGTCCAGTTGCTGAATCAGAGAGGCCAGCGTGACGCTCATAACGCCGCCGCCAATCAGAAGAATATCGGTATCGAAGCCCGCCATGGGTATGCCCCTTTCAGTAGCAAACGAACAAAGGGGGCATACTTTAGTCTAAGGCGGTTGCCGCAAGAATCGTATTTACTGAGGCAAATACATCGAAAAAATCGATCTATTTAGTGCCGAAGCCGCGACCATTCAGGAATGCTTTTATGTGCGGGCGCAGTTTTGAGGTAAACAGTGGCTTCAGCTGTTCGGACCAGGTGGTGTCCTTGTTGCTGCTGCTTCTGGCCTGGTAATACTGATTCATGGTCTGGTCGAAACGGGTCACCAGTGCGGTGTCATCGGCATCGGTGTAGGCGTCTTCTTTCAGAATCGCGGAAAGTGGCAGCCGGGGCTTAACTTCCGGGTTCTGATCGGGGTAGCCGAGGCACATGCCAAATACCGGGTAGACATGTTCCGGCAGTTTCAGAATCTCGCTCACGTCCTGCGGGTTGTTACGAATACCTCCGATGTAACACAGTCCCAGTCCCTCGGATTCCGCGGCAATGGCGACATTCTGTGCCATCAGGGCGGTGTCGATGGTGGCAACCAGCAGTTGCTCGGTCATACCTCGTATCACCTCGGCACCGGCCCGCTCAGCGGCTTCGGTCGCCCGTTTCATATCGGCACAGAAGACCAGGAAGTCGGAACTGTTGGCGACATAGGGTTGGCCGCCGGCCAGTTCGGCGATCTTACGGCGGTTCTCCGGGTTGACCACATGGATGATGGAGTAGGCCTGAACGTGATTGGAGGTGGCGGCACTCTGGCCGGCACGAATCAGCTCTTCGAACAACTCCCGTGGGATCTGCTGGTCCTTGAACTTGCGGATAGAGCGGTGGGATTTCAGAAGTTCAATGGTCGGATTCATAGCCTCTAGCCTGTCTCTAAGAAAGAAAACAGACGATAGCTTGCTCATCAGCAACCGCACAAGCGGACAAAGGTGGGTAGTTGTCCGGATAGTATGACCAACCTCAACAAAAAAGGCGCGCCGGGAAAGCGCGCCTTCGAGGGTGAATGCAGAGCCCGTGACTTACGGGATCATGTCCACGGGCTTGGGCGTATTGACGGTGCTTGGTGGCAGTACCGGATAGGTTACTTCCGGAACATTGCCGGTCAGGGTCTTGAGGAAGGCGACAATGGATTTCACTTCATCATCGTTCAGCTCGGTGCCCAGCTGGGCCGTACCCATCACCGCAACGGCTTCTTCCAGGCTCCAGACGGCGCCAGAGTGGAAATAGGGCGCGGTCAGCTCGATGTTACGCAGCGGAGAGGCGCGGAACACATACTCGTCAGACGCGGTTTCGGTGACAGAGAAGCGGCCTTTATCGCCCTCTGGCAGGATCTCGGCACCCGGCTTGGCAACCAGCCCGAATGGATGGTAGCTCTGACCGCCGAGGTTCACACCGCTGTGGCAGGCGGTACAGCCGCGGTCCATGAACAGCGCCAGACCTTCTTTCTCACTCTCGTTCAGCGCGGAGGTGTCGCCGCGCAGATATTTGTCGAAAGGTGCTTCCGGGGTGATCAGTGTTGCTTCATAGGCTTCAATGGCAACAGCCATATTGTCGAAGGTGACTGGATTTTCCTGGCCCGGGAATGCGTCCTCAAAGCGCTCGATGTACTCCGGCATACTCTTCAGGGTAGCCACCACCCGGTCCGGCGTACTGCTCATCTCGACACCCGCCTGTACAGGCCCTTTGGCCTGTTCGGCCAGGTCGGCGGCACGGCCATCCCAGAACTGGGCTGCGTTAAATACGGCGTTGAACACAGTCGGCGAGTTCCGTGGACCCTTCTGCCAGCCATGGCCGATAGAGGTAGGGAGCTCGTCATCACCGCCCAGTCCCACGTTGTGGCAGGTGTTGCAGCTGATCAGATGGCTGGAAGACAGGCGCGGTTCAAAGAACAGCATCTTGCCCAGTTCAACCTTGGCCTGAGTGAGTTCATTGCCATCAATCACCGGTGGGTATTTGGGAATGGGCTCGAACATGCTGTTGGCCCGCTCCATCAGGTTGTCCGCCATGGCGGAGCCTGCTGCCACGCCCAGGCTCAGGGTGAGTGCTTTTGCCAGTGGATGCTTGATCATGTCGCTTTCTCCTTTGAGAACAACTTGGTATCCATCTGGTTCCAACGTAACAGAGTGGCAGCGCGGTTCATCGCAAAAACGCGAGAGTTGGTTCTGAGCTTGACGTTCATCAAGTTTGATTCCGGTCTGCAATTTCTGGATCTTTCTGCGGCATTTCGTCGCGCAGAAAAGCCGTGCTCTCCCGTTTTCATTTAGGTTATAAAGTTATACTCAGAAGAAATTTAAAAGTAGGCAGGAGTACGCGTTATGAAACCGATTGTTGTGTCTGTGCTTTTCTTTTTGACGGTTGCCATGTCAGCCCAAGCGGAAGATGCACTGTCTGTGACTCCGGAGCAGACCTGGGACGCGGTTCAGGAGCAAGGTGACCATCTGCTGTTCATTGATGTCCGGGATCCGGTGGAAATCATGTTCATCGGCTTTACCGATGCGGTGGACCGAAACATTCCGTTCCAGCTGGTGGATCGTACGCGCTGGAACGATGAGAAAGGTGTCTTCGCCATGGATATCAACGAGGATTTTGTTGCCCAGGTTGATGCCGCGCTGAAGGAAAAGGGACTGACGCGGGATTCCCTGATCATCACCATGTGCCGCTCCGGTTCCGCCCGCGGCAAGCCCAGTGCTGATTACCTTCTGGAACGTGGCTTTACCAACGTGAAGTACATCGACAACGGCTTCCAGGGCAGTACTGTGAAGGACGGCGAAAAGAAAGGATTCCGTGTGCAAAACGGCTGGCAGAATTCTGGCCTGCCCTGGTCGACCAAGGCCAACCCCGAGAAAATCTATCGTTTCCCGGCATCAGGGACCTGACCAACACGGCTGTCAGCCTGGAGCGGCCACTCCGCTCCAGGACAGAAATTCAATCACTTCAGTCAAAAAGTAAAAACCCTCGTCTTGCGATCCAGCATCTGGTTCGCCATCGACGGTGGGGTTGCAACGCCGACACCCTCCATCAAATCTTCTTTGCTGTGTTCGCTGTTGGGCAGGTACAGCGCACACACATTCACCGTACCACCGGCTTTCATCAAACCGCGCAACATCTGGCCCGGGGTGACGTTTTTCGGTGCCAGGGGCTTGGCCTCATAAGTTTTCAGGGCCAGGGCGCCGGCTTCGTCGCATAGAAGCACATTCACCTTGGCACCTTTCTGGGCCATGGTGTTGGACAGCACCATCGCCATACCCTGGGTTTGCGGGGAGTCGCTGGAAAGAATCACCAGAACCTCGTCTACGGTGTTTTCTTTACTGCCGTTGTTCGCCTTTTGATTCTCCGCAACGGCTGTCAGTGGAGCCGCGAACAACAGCGACAGTACAAAAGTCTTGATGGCATTCGTCATTGGGTCACTCCTGAGTTTTGATGGTTCACATGCCAATCCTAGACGCGGGGCTATTGGAGCTTCAGTGACAATGTCACTGTTCTGTCTGTCACCGGGCTCTTCTCCACCCTGCGCGCTATGAGACAGGAAGACCTTGCGCGGCGATATATTCCTTTATGATATAACGATATATCTAAAATGGTGTTAGGATTTGATATGTATCAAGATGAAATGCCGTGCAAATAAACACAAGAGGGTAGAGGCATGAACAGCAGAACAGAACCGGCGGGGGCCGATCGGCACCACAGCGTTGTTATCGTTGGTGGCGGCGCTGCCGGTATCTCGGTGGCGTCCAGCCTGCACAAACGGGACCGCCGTCTGGATATCGCGATCCTGGAACCATCCGCGACCCATCACTATCAACCAGGCTGGACCATGGTCGGTGGCGGCGTTTTTCAGCCGGAGGTTACCTCCCGGCCCATGTCACAGGTGATGCCGGGTTTTGTCTCCTGGTATCAGCAGGCGGTTTCGGGCGTAATGCCGGAGCAGAATCAGGTAAGGCTGGCGGACGGTTCGAGTATTTCCTATCAGACACTGGTGCTGGCGCCGGGGCTGGAGCTGAACTGGTCTGCCATTGATGGCCTGGAATCGGCGCTTGGGTCCAATGGTGTGACGTCCAACTACCGTCAAGGTATGGCGCAATACACCTGGCAAACGGTACAGGCCCTGAAAAAGGGAAGGGCCCTGTTCAGCCAGCCACCCATGCCCATCAAATGTGCCGGGGCGCCGCAGAAAGCGATGTATCTGTCTTCCGACCATTGGCGCAGAAACGGAGTTCTTGGCCAGCTCGATATTCAATTTCATAATGCCGGAGCGGTTCTGTTCGGTGTACCGGCTTATGTCCCGGCACTTCAGGAATACATCGATAAATACGGTATTCAGGTCAACTTTCAGAGCAATCTGGTGGCGGTCAACGGCCCCGCCCGCAAAGCCACGTTCCGGCTTACGGACGCTGAAGGTAACAGCCAGGATCGGGAACTGGATTTTGATATGCTGCACGCGGTGCCGCCCCAGCGAGCGCCCGGTTTCATCCGCGAGTCCGTTCTGGCCAATGACGGTGGCTGGCTGAATCTGGCGGACGATACGCTCCAACACAAAACCTTTGCCAATATATTCGGACTTGGCGACGTGAGCGGCACCGGTAATGCCAAAACTGCCGCTGCCGTTCGAAAGCAGGCGCCGGTCGTGGCGGAAAACCTTATTGCAAGTTTACGGAATCAGCCCCTGCCTGCGGCTTACCTCGGATACGGCTCCTGCCCGCTGACGGTAGAGAACGGCCGCATCGTGCTGGCGGAATTTGGCTATAACGGTGTGCTTCAGCCCAGTTTCCCGCAGTGGGTGAACGATGGCACCAAAGCCACCCGCGCTGCCTGGTGGCTCAAGGCCAAGCAGCTGCCCACTTTGTACTGGCACGGTATGCTCAAAGGGCGTGAGTGGTTGGCGAAGCCTGAAGTCCGGGAGGGCTAGGCGCTTACAGTGCCCAGCTGAATGACAGCGTGCCAAAGCTGAAGTTATCCTGGTTACGCTGTTCTTCCCCCGTCGTGGCCCGCAAAATCAGCGCCGCTTGCAGGTTGTCCCACTGCCAGGTGCCGCCCAGGCCTAACTGGCCGAGCAGGGGGCCTTCACTGAACCGGTAGGGCCCGGAATTGTCCTCAAGATAAGAATAGGCAATGTATTCCGCCCCCAGGCCTATGAATACTGACCAGGCGCTTTTCGCGTCACTGAAAGAGCCGGGTAGCGCGATGGCAGAGGAGCTGCCGGCGTAATCCGGTATAAAATTGGCCGGAAGGTTTCTGCCCATCCGCCAGATCACGCCAACGGTCGCGGAGGTTCGAAAACTGGACAGCAGGCCGGAGCCTACCGCTGAAAACTGTTGTTCAAGGTCGCCGCGTTGCCCCGCTTGCAACAGTTTGCGCCCGTGGGCCGCCTGAAATCCGCCAACCACGTCGGTCCCTAGCTGGTTGTCCCATCCTTTGGGGCGTTCGCTCCCGGTGATTTTGTGTACCCATTTCTGGCTGGCTTCGGCGCCGCTTTCAGGACCAACCACGCCAATGTGAGCGCCGTACCCCGTAATACTGTCAGCACTCCAGCTCCAGAGGGTGCTGCTCAGGGAGAGATGACCGGCGTAGGGGATATCATTGAATTGAGGCTCTTCCTGGCTAATGTCTGCCGGTGTCACCATGAGTTGACGCAGACTGACACTCATTGCATGGTTGTTGTCGGCGTCGCCGACGCCGGGCAGAAATGACAGACTATCTCTGCCCGCCCTTGCAAGTCGGGCTGAGCCTCCGCCGGAGTCTTCGGCTGTATTGGTAAGGTAAGACAGGCGCACGCCATTGGTGTAGCCCCGGTCGCTGCCAGTGAATAGATCGTTGTCCCAGGCAAGGTTGAACTGTTCCGCATTGGCGGAAGCGGGTGCTAGCACGAGTAAGAGGCTAATGCGGGCAAAAAGAGCTCGGATGGGCACTGGGAATGGACTCCGTGAGGGTAGGATGCAAAGTATCTTAGCAGAATCCTGCTACGGTTTTATGGCGCAAACAGATCCATACCCGCGCTAATCAGGAGTCAATATGCACGTTAAAACCAATACCACGGGCTATGCCGATGCGCTGATCTGCGAAGCTGAGGGTCTGGAATCTCTTCGGGACGGGTTGCAACAGGCAGGGGTTGAAGCACTCCGTATTCCGGAAGTTATGGAGGTGAACCAGCACCGACTTACCCTCAGGCGGATTGACTCAGCACCGCCCGACGACAAGTGCCTCACTGCGTTGGGGGAGGGGCTGGCGCAGTTGCACCTGCTGGCTCGGGATCAATATGGCTGGCGCCGCGACAACTTCATTGGCCTGGCACCTCAACCCAATACGCTGACAGATTCCTGGGGCCGGTTTTTTCTGGAGCAGCGGCTGAAGTATCAGGTCAGCCGGATCTCAGATGCCGGGGTGCGAGCCAGGTTCGAGCGCACCCTGGAAACCTGTGGTGCCCGCCTGGCCAACTGGCTGGATCAGCATTGCGAACATCCGAGCCTGCTGCACGGCGATCTGTGGAACGGCAACGTGATGTTTGACCGTAATGGCCCCTGGCTGATTGACCCGGCGGTGTATCAGGGCGACCGGGAGGCGGACCTTGCCATGACCGAGATGTTTGGCGGTTTCGGCGCGGCGTTCTATCGTGCCTACGATCGCGTATACCCGCGCACTGAGGTCTACGCCACCAAGCGTGAAATCTATAACCTGTACCACTACCTCAACCACTACAACCTGTTCGGTGGTGGGTATCTGGGTGGTTGCGAGCGTGGCCTGTCGGCCTTGGCGGCGCTACCAGCCTCGTAAGCAGAAGCTGGTAACGCCGGCATCACACTCAGCTCCTGGCGGGTTTGCGTTCCCACACGGTCACTTCAGACAGCGTGTGCTGGAACTTGTGCTCGGTCTCGCGGATCACGAAGGGCACTTTCCGGGGCTCGCCCACCATCCTGAAGTGCTCTCCCAGGCACTCTCGAATGCCGTCTAGCGTTCGGTGATTTTCGCCATCCTTCTTGAAACCGCCAAGCCATTCCTCTTTCGGGGTGTGTTCTTCAAGCCAGGTATACGGGGAGGCAATAATCAGCAGCCCGCCTTCGTTAATGCGATCGTGGATGCACTCCAGGAAACGACGTGGCCGGTACAGGCGGTCGATCAGATTGGCGGCCAATACCAGGTCATAACCGGAATACTGGGGCTTCAGGTTGCAGGCATCGCCCTGATAGAACGCCACCTTGGCGGCGGTATCTTCGAGATCCAGTTCTTTCAGGGTGCGGGTGTGGTAGCTGACCAGTTCGCCTTCTTCGGTCAGTGAATAACGGATGGCGCCCTGCTCGGCCATCTCCACCCCCAGACGTATGAAGTTGGCAGAGAAATCGACACCTTCAACCTCGTCAAACTGGCGCGCCAGCTCAAAACTTGCCCGGCCACAGGCACAGCCCAGATCCAGCGCTTTCCCGGTCTTTTTGCCGGCCATAGCGTCCAGGGCCAGTGCCGCCATGGTTTTCGGGAAATTGGCGACGCCAAACCAGCTGTCGCCGTAATGGAACTCGGCGTATTCAGTGAGTAGCCGGTCGCTCTCGTAGTAGGCGTTGGGTTGAACAGCCTGGGCCTCGGAGGTGATGTAGCGGAAGCCTGCATGCTGGAAGAAATGCCGACGGAAGGCATAACGGGAGGCCAGCCTTGCTTCGTTGCCACAGGAAATCCAGGAGCCGCCTTTGATCAGATTGTGCTGGCCGTCGAACGTGGGTGTGGTGAAGTCGTCGTACAGTGGATGCACTTTGAAGTTGTCGAACGGATAGGTGGGCGTTTCGGTCCACTGCCAGACGTTGTCAACCACATCGAACCACTGGCCGTGGCGAAAGCGCGTTACCGGACACGACGATGCACCATGGTCCAGGTGGAGGTTGGCGTTGGCCGGGGATTCACCCACTTCCCGGACGCCGGCTTCGTCACAGAGGCGATACCACTCGTCTTCCGTGGGCAGGCGGATGGGTTTGCCGGTTTGCTCACGTTTCCACTCACAGAACGCCTTGGCCTCGTGATAGTTGACCTCAACCGGCCAGTCCCAGGGCATCTCCACCTCTTCAGTCATCAGGCGCAGTTGCCAGCCATTCTGCCAGCGCCAGAAGGTGGGGTGTTTAGCTGCGGCAAAGCTTCGCCAGGCCAGGCCCTCCTCGCTCCAGTATTCGTCTTGTTGATAGCCGCCGGCCTCGACAAATTCCAGAAATTCCTGGTTGCTCGCCAGGTACTGGCTGGCCTTGAACTCGGCGACGTCGGCCTGATGCTCGCCGTACTCATTGTCCCAGCCGTAAAAGGCATCGTCGTAGGGTTTTCCAATGTGTACCTTGCCAGCGGGAACGGTGAGCAACTCGTTTTCCGGTGCCTCGCCGGTTTCCCGGATGGGCGCCCATTCCGGTTGCGGTTGAACGCGTTCCAGCGCGTGCTGGCGGATGAGCACCGAGGAAGTCTCAAGGTGAATACGCTCATGTTCGATGCCCATCACGATGGGCCACCAGTTACTGTCCCAGTCAATTGGCAGCGAGAGTGGCATGGTTTCGATCAACTCCAGCACGGTCTGGCGCACCTGTGCCCGGTAGTCCAGCACTTCCTGGACAGCGGGCCAGTCGTAGTGATCGTCGTTCAGGTCGTCCCAGCTCATTTCATCCACACCCACCGCGAAGATGGATTCCATGTTGGGGTTGATGCGTTCTTTCAGGATCTTGGCCAGCACCAGTTTGTTCACAAAAAAGGTGGCGGTGTGGCCAAGGTAGAAAATGAGCGGATGCCGGAGCGGGATAGATTTCTGGTAATAGCCGGAGTCATCAGCCAGGCAATCGAACAGGCGCGTGTAGGTGTCGAAGGTGTCTGTGAAATAACGCGCGATTTCCTGGCGTTTGGTGTCCGGGGCTCCCTCGGCCAGATTGGGCGTGCGGGTTAAACCGATGGCATGTTGGCGTTCGAGAATTGCAGTCGGGTTGGAGAACTCCATGGCTGAACCGATCCTTTCAGTGAATGATGTCCTACGGGATTACGTTCCACCATAGGTAACCGGTTCAGCGACTGGCAAGTAAAGGCCGGAATTAATCCGGGGGACTCAGACGCGGTTCAGCTCATAAACCGCCATATTGACCGCGGAGGCCAGGTTCAGCGACTCGATAGCGGCCGCACCGGGGATGGTGTAGGCGTGGGCACCCAGTTCAGTCAGGACTTGCTTCGGCACGCCGCGGGCCTCATTGCCAAACAGGTAGCAGTCCTGGGCCTGGAATTCGGGCGTGGTAATGGCGTCGCCGCCGATGTCCAGGCAGGCGATGCGGGCGTATCGTTGGCCCAGCGTGTTCAGGTCAACCTCGGTTTCCAGCGGTACATGGAATATGGCGCCCATGCTGGCGCGCACCACCTTCGGATTGAATGGATCGACGCTGCCAGGGCTTAGCAGGCACCGGAAACCACCGAACCAGGCCAGCGTGCGCAGGATGGTGCCCAGATTGCCGGGATCCTGCACCTCGTGGAGGTAGATGGCTTTTTCCTTGGGAGCGGTTTGGCCGCTGGCAGCCGCTGGCAGTGGCACCACCGCAAGGATGCCCTGAGGCGTTCTGGTATCGGATAGCTGGGCCATCTGCCGGTCGCTGATGACGTGCGTGGGCCAGGGGCTGGGCCAGTGCTCGTGGGCGCTGGTTACGTACAGTTGGGCGTTGCGCCAGTGGGGCACCTGCTTCGCCGCTTTTTCCAGCTCCAGTACCAGATGCTCGCCTTCCACCAGAAACTGTCCGAACGATTGGCGGTATTTCTTTTGATGCAGCTTTTTGATGTCGTCCAGTTTCACGGCTTGCTTTCCATGGTGCCTGGCACGGCCGGGGCCGGGCGATGACGGTTTGAATGAGGCATGTGTTCAGTCGCTATTGTACGGGTGCGTGGCTGGCTTGTCAGGAAGTGGCTGGTTTTTGCGGCGTCACTGGCGGCGGCGTACAATGCCGTTTTTCCCGCAGTGAACAGAAGGCAGGCGATGGCACGCTCGAAAAGCAGTAACCGATGGCTCGAAGAGCACGTAAACGACCCCTTTGTAAAACAGGCGCAACAGGATGGCTATCGTTCCCGTGCCAGCTACAAACTGCTGGAAATCAACAATAAGGATCGGCTGATCAAGCCCACGGACCTGGTCGTGGACCTGGGTTCGGCCCCGGGCGGCTGGTCTCAGGTGGCGGCGAAACTGGTGGGCCACAAGGGCCGCGTGGTGGCGTCTGACATTTTACCGATGGATCCGATTGCCGGCGTCGAATTCATCCAGGGCGACTTCACCGAACAGGAGGTCTTCGACCAGATCATGGCGATACTGGACGGGGCCCGTGCCGACGTCGTGATCTCGGATATGGCCCCCAACATCAGTGGCGTAAACGCCGCAGACCAGGCGGCCTCCATGTATCTGGTGGAACTGGCCCTGGATATGGCCTGCCAGGTGCTCAAACCCAAAGGCAGTTTTGTTGCCAAGGTGTTCCATGGTGAAGGCTATGATGAGTATGTGAAAACCGTGCGCGAGTCCTTCGATAAGGTGGTGGTTCGCAAGCCGGATTCGTCCCGGGCCAGGTCCCGGGAGGTGTATCTGGTGGCCAAGGGTTTCAAGGGCTGAAGAGCGCAAGCCGGTTCAGGCAGCGTCGGGGAGTCCCACAGCTTTGCTCGCTCGACGTAGCCAGAAGGTGTGCCTATAATGCGCGCCTTCCGCAGGAGAGTGGGCCGGCTGGCCCCGCCGAAGGCGCAAACTCCCATAAACGCTCAGGCACAGGTACTGCGGGCATTCGATAACGCCGTCTGGAGAGAGACTGTCGACACAGTCCACCGAAGGGGCAAGCGGAGCCGGGCTCTGTAAACTCTCAGGTATCAGGGACAGGGGGAGAGGCCACAGAAACGCAGGAGACCTGTGTGCTGACCTCTATCTATATGATTGCCATTACCGCGGAAGCCATGTCCGGGGCGCTGGCCGCCGGGCGCAGGAACATGGATCTGTTCGGCGTGGCCCTGATAGCCTTCCTGACCGCCCTAGGTGGCGGCACCGTTCGGGACATCCTGCTGGGTAACTTTCCCGTGACCTGGACCCAGCACCCTCGCTACATCTACATGACCATCACCGGTGGCCTGATCACTATCGCCATTGCCCGCTTCATGCGCCACCTGCACCAGCTGTTTCTGGTACTGGACGCCATCGGGCTGGTGGCCTTCACCGTGATTGGCTGCAATGTCGCCCTGAAACTGGGTTACGACACCATCGTGGTGGTGATGTCGGGCATTACCACCGGCATATTCGGCGGCATCCTCCGCGACATCCTCTGTAACCGCACGCCGCAGGTTCTGCGTCACGAACTCTATGCCAGTGTCTCTCTGGTGGTGGCATTGCTTTATCTGGAGCTGCTGAACCAGGGCCTGAGCGAGAACATCACGTTACTGGCTGCCTTCAGTGTTGGCCTGCTCTTGCGCATGGCTGCCATCCGCTGGCAGTTGTCGCTGCCGGTGTTCAGCTATTCGCAGGCGCGCTGGGAATAGGTTTCTGTGTAAAAAACTGGAGTATCCCTAACTAAATAGATGCGGACACGACCGCCGGGATGATTCGCCGCGATATCGACTTTCTCATGGCATCTGGCCAGAATCCGAGCCAAACTGTCTTTAACTGGCGAGGCAGAGTCGGGCAAACGACGGCCTTGCCCGATTAATCAGTCCAACGAGGACCGAATGAGAGTAGTCCTGTTTATCATCACGGCATTCTGGTTCTTCCCGGTTTCCTCCCAAACCCTTCAGATTATGGGTTCGGACGAGGGCTTCCTGCCGTTTTATTATGGCAAAGGTCTCAGCGAGGGAGTTTTGGTCGAGGTGATCAAAGACTTCTCCATGGAGACTGGTATCGAAGCCGACTTCCGCCCGATGGCCCGCAAACGCCAGATCTGGGCCCTGCAACGAGGACTCGCCAACGCGGTTTTCGCCAGCCCGCACTGGATGCCTTTGCCGGACCAAATGCACGCTGTAGGGCCGGTGTTAACCTGGCGCGACCGGGTGTTCGCGCAGCCTGGCATGCCAACGGATTCCTTCGATGATATCTCGGGAAGCATCTGTCTTCGTAGATGGTTTGTATACAGTGACCAGCTCGAGCGGCGGATAGGGACTCAGCTGGTGCGCCATGACGGATACAACACACAGCAGATGCTGCTAATGTTTTTGCGCAAACGTTGCGATTACATCGTCATGAACGAAACGGAGTTCCGGTTTCTGACAATGATGGGGGGCATTGATCCGGAGCGTTACAGCACGGAACTGATAGACTCAGAATGGCCGGTCTATCTTGGGATACTCAAAACCGAGAAAGCTCTCATTGAGGCGGCGGAAGATTTTTTCGCTACCTACTCGATTGACGTAGAGGCCATGTTACCTGAACTGCCGCGGCCGGATCGCTGAAGAGGTTGGCTGGCAAATGTCCATTCGCCAGGCATTCACGCTTTTTGTCAAACGTCGTACCCGAATGTCCGCTTAGCGACCGTAGCTTGTGTTTGTACCTCTGCCAATCGCTGGGGCG
This sequence comes from Marinobacter sp. ST-43, assembly GCF_030541085.1. NCBI lineage: Bacteria > Pseudomonadati > Pseudomonadota > Gammaproteobacteria > Pseudomonadales > Marinobacteraceae > Marinobacter > Marinobacter sp. ST-43. The sequence continues at coordinate 18,229 of NZ_JASSVO010000017.1, read as the reverse complement.
CCCACTCCATAGTTATGCTGCTTGAGTTCGACACGTTCTTTTAGCCCGGAAGCCAGCCGTAATTCCCGATGGTGTCAGTACTACCTAGCAAAAAGGTGGGCACTCTTCAGCACCAACGGCCGGCTAAACTATGAGCTCAAGAACACAGCAAGATATCGTCATCAAGCTAATGCGTATGTCGTGTCCTCATAACGACATTGATTAGCCCAAGGGTCGGAAGACGTTATCGAAGAGAGCTTGGCTAAGCTGATGCAAGTGAATCCGGATCTTCTGGTTGGGACGTCGATGGGAAGATGGCTGGCGGGCATTCTGTGAGCCGAAGCCGGTATTCCGGTTGTCGCCATCAATCCTGTGACGGATTCTGCCCACACTTTCACGTCCTGGATAGGCCCGGATGTCGATCATCAGGGTAGGCCTATCAACTGACAGACGAAGTGGTTTCTGGCTACTATTCTTTCACCCGCTGGGGCAGCGGGCTGTTGCTGCTGGATCAGGGGGATGAACTGCTTCCGTGGAATGACACCGTCGGGGCGCTTGGGGATTATTTTCCGGTTTATAGCTTTGAGGGTGGCAGCCACCGGGTTGAGCATATGGAAGAAGCGTTGAAGCTGATTTGGGAATATGTGAAGGATTGAAACCGAAAACCAGGACTGTATGAACGGATAGACCGAACCATGAATTATGACACTCTCAAGCAGTGCCACCGCGATGAGCGAGGCGGCTGCCCCGCCAATCTCAGCCTGCGGGTTCATCGGTCTATGAACTGGCTGCAGCGAGCAGGGCAACTTGAAGACCCCTGGATTGGAGCGGGCAAATAAGTTCCTTTGCTTGTGAGCGACTCTGACAGGTCGATTTGCAATTAATAAAAGCAAGAAGGCCTGAGGTCGTTCAGGCCTTCTTGATATCTCAGAAGAGTAATTCCGGCAACCAGGTTGCGATCTCCGGGAAGATCATGATCAGGATGATCCCAACAATTTCTACCAGCACAAACGGTATGATCGACTTGTAGATATCGCTCATCGTGACCGACGGAGGCACTACACCTTTCAGGTAGAACAGGTTGAAACCAAACGGTGGTGTCTTGTAACCAATCTCCATGTTGATCACGAACAGAATACCGAACCAGATTGGGTCAAAGCCTAAGGCAGTAATAATCGGGATAAACACCGGCAGAGTGATCATCATGATGCCGACAGGATCCAGAACCATCCCCAGAAAGAAGATGATGATCATCATGGCAATGACGGTTCCCCAGGCTCCGCCTGGAATCATGGCCATGATGCTTTCTATCAGAGCCTGGGCGCCCATGCTCTGATAGGCGGAGCTGAATGCGTGGGCCGAAAACAAAATCCACATCGTTAGGCCGGTCAGCTTGAGTGTACGGATCGCGGCTTCATTCAGTACCGACCATTTGAACTCGCCGTAGACCGCTGCTGAAATCAGCGCACCGAGGACACCTATGGCTGCGGCTTCTGTCGGTGTGGTGAGCCCGCCCATGATGGAGCCCAGTACCATTCCCACCACGCTGATCGGCAGGAGAACAGAGCGCAGGGCGCGGAACTTTTCAGGCCAGGATGCCCGGTCTTCTTTAGGAAGCGCTGGTGCCAGGTCTGGCTGCAGGGCGCAGCGGACAACAATATAGAGGGTGGTGAGTACCATCAGCATAATGCCGGGCATAACACCTGCAGCAAACATCTTGCCTACGGATACACCCGTAATCAGGGCATACAGAATCATCAGGATACTTGGCGGAATCAGAACACCCCAGCCGCCACCGGTATTGATAACCCCGAGTGCCATCTGCTTGTCGTAACCCCGGGAGAGCATGGAGGGGAGTGCGATCGCACCCATAGCGACCACTGCCGCACCGCTGATGCCCACCATGGCTGCAAATACCGCACAAATACCCAGAGTACCGATGGCCAGGCCGCCCCGGAGGCCGCCGAACCAGAGATACATCATGCGGTACAAGTCTCGCGCAACACCTGTGCGTTCAAGAATCATTGCCATGAATACAAACAGTGGTATGGCCACCAATGTAAAGCTTTCCATGGTGCCCCAGATCTGGGAAACCACCATGTAGAAGGAGTCAAAGCCCCAGGTGAAATAAAGAAAAACAACAGACACACCACCCAGCACAAATGCCAGTGGCAGGCCAAGCAACAGGAAAAACAGCAGCGAACCAAAGAAAAGAAGCGTCATGACTTCAATGCTCATTATGCTTCTCCTTCTTCAGAATGGCTTTTCCGCTCGGCGGGGTCGTAATAGCTCAGGTTAAATGCGATGGCGATATCCTCCAGCAACCTCACAATGCCTTGCAGCAGCATCAAAACAGAGGCAACAAAGATGGCTCCCTTGGCTGGCCAGATAGGCGGGTTCCAGGCAGAAAAGGAGGTTTCCCGGCTTTCGAACGACTCAGAGGCCATGTCAAAGCTGAACCAGACCAGCGCCAGCATGAAAATGAAAAACAGAATAGAGGTGAAAATGTCGACAAAGCCCTGGGCCCTCAGCTTAAGCGTCGAGTGCAGCAGATCGACATTCACGTGCCCGCGGTGGGCCATGATGTATCCGCCAGACATTACTGCGTATACACCGAACAGCAGCTGTGTCAGTTCATTTGTCCACACCGAAGGTGAATTGAAAAAATAGCGCAGAGCTACTTCAAGTATCAGAAAGACAAACATGGGAAAGACGATCAGGGCTATACATCGGCCAACGTACTCGTTGAGCCTGGTGACGCCTTTCATGAATGCGCTGACTACGCTCATGGCACTCTCCGGGGGACTTGGGTGTGAACTGAGAAAACAGGCCCCGGGGGTTAATCAGGGCCTGTGGTGTTGCGTTTAGGATCAGAGGTAGCCAAGTTCGCCAAGGAACTGCTTGAGCAGGCTCAGAGCCTTCTTGGCCTCATCGCTGCGCTTGGCTTCTTCATCCCACATGCCCTGGGCTGTCTGGGCAAGCTTCTGCTGAACATCTTCAGGCATCACGTTTACTTCAACACCTTGATCAGCAACGGCTTTGGCCAGGGCGATACGCTCTTTGTACAGATACTGGTTGGTGCGGATCCAGAATTGCTCATCCAGAGCCTGTTTCACCACCTGCTGCAGGTCTTCCGGAAGTTTGTCCAAGGCCTTCTGACTGACGATGATGACATCGGTGCCGGCAATGTTCAGCGCAGGCTGAACGTGGTATTTGGCAACATCATACAGGCCCATGCTCGCAGCACCCTGGGCAGCGCCCCAGTGGGCGCCGTCTACAATGCCGGAATCCAGTGCGGTGTACAGTTCACTGCCCGGGATATAGGAAGCGGAAGCACCGGCTTCGGTCAGGAACTTCTGAAGCGCACCGGAGGAACGGATTTTCAGCCCCTTGAAGTCTTCCCAGCTGTTGATGGGTTTGCTGGTAACCATTTCGGTCGGGTAAACCTTGTCGGTTGCCCAGTAAACGCCAGACTTGGCGGCTTCATCCCGCAGCATTTGTTCGAAGCCCATGTTCTGGTGGAAGTACGCGGCTTCCCAAACGTTTCGGAATGCGAAGGGCAGGCCAGAAGCAATGCCGGCCAGGGTCATCTTGTCCTGGGCATAACCGGGAGAAATCGTACCCATTTCCAGAATGCCACGACTCACGGCATTGAAGGTTTCTGTGGCCTTGAACATGGCGCCTGCTTCAAACAGCTGGAGCTTGATCCGGCCTTCAGAGCGTTCTTCGATCACATCCTTCAGTCGACCAAGGCTGTCCTGGTAGGAGCTGCTGGAGCCTGGCCAGTGGGACTGAACCTTCCAGGTGTAGGTTTTTTCAGCGTATACAGGTGCGCTGGCGATAACAGCGGATACACCCAGTGTTAACGCGGATGCATAGGTAGTAAGGTTTTTTCTGAATGTGGCAAGGAAGCTCATAAGTTTGCTCCAGTATTTGTTATAGTTGCATTGCTCGTGTTTCGCAGTGCAGAATATAAGACTGCACCGTGAACTTTTGTTGTTCGACTTTATCACAAGATTTGCCATTTGCAATAGGACGTTTTTCTCCTGTTTCAGAGGGGGAGGGCGACACCCAGGAGATGTACATGATCAAGAAATATAGCCAAGAAAAAACGATCCATCTTGTCATAGATCGTCCGGATAAAAAGAACGCCCTGAACCGAAACATGTATGAGCAGCTGGCAGGTTATGTGCGGGAGGCAAGTTCTGACCAGCATGTGCATGCCATCGTCATCTCGGGTGCTGAAGGTGTGTTTACCGCCGGCAACGATCTTGATGATTTCCGGGCGCGGGCTACGGACGAAAACCCGAAACCCTCTGCCGGCCTTGCATTCATTGAAGAATTGATGGCGTGTGATACTCCGGTGATAGCGGCGGTGGAAGGGTTGGCGATTGGTATTGGCACCACTATGTTGCTCCATTGCGACAGCGTATTTGCGGGGCGCTCGGCCAGGTTCAAAACTGCCTTTGTCGATTTGGGATTGGTGCCGGAGGCTGCTTCAACTGTGACCATGCCATTGCACCTTGGCTCCCGGATGGCTGCTGAATTGCTGTTGCTTGGTGAAACCCTGGATGGCACCCAGGCCGGTGAATGTGGCCTGGTAAGCCGGGTGGTAGATGATGGACAGGCTGTGGATTCGGCCCTGGCCCTGGCGGGCAGGCTGGGAGAAAAGCCCCGAGAGGCATTGCGGGCCAGCAAGCGTTTAATGAAGGCGCCATGGCGCGACCAGGTGCAGCAGGCATTGGAGCGGGAGCGCGGTGTGTTCAGTGAGCGCTTGCGTTCCGACGACTGCCGTAATGCTTTGAGTCGCATGCAGCGCCGTTAACCGGCGCTGTTATCCCAGTAAGGCGTTCTTAGCTCCCGCTTCAAGACCTTGCCAATGGTAGAGCGAGGCAGTTCCTGCCGGAACTCTACGGCACTGAGGCGCTGGGTCTTGCCCAGATGCTGGTTGGCCCAGTCCCGGATTTCCTCTTCTGTTTCCTGGCATCCGGATTTCTTTACCACCAGAGCGAGGGGAGTTTCGCCCCATTGGCTGCTGGGTATGCCGATAACCGCAGCATCGGATACCGCAGGATGGCTGAGGACGACTTTTTCCAGGTCTACGGCGTAGATGTTGAAACCGCCGGAAATAATCATGTCTTTCCTGCGGTCGAGAATATGAACAAAGCCGTCTTCGTCAATGCGGCCCATATCGCCGCTGCGATAAAAGGCAAGTCCATCGGGGCTTTGCCACAGCATCTCCCTGGTCTGCTCCGGGCGGTTTACGTAACCCCGCATCATGGAAATCGCGCGCCCGACAATCTCGCCGATCTCACCCTGAGGCAGCTCCTTGCCATCTTCGCTGACCACCCTTACTTCAGCCCCTTCGGTGGGCACTCCGACGGTATCCCATTTGTCCGGATAGGCAGCGCAGTCGAGGCTGGTGGAAATGCCGCCTTCTGTGAGGCCATAGACCTCCCGGATATTGCCTGGCCAGCGTTTCATGGTTTCGGCGATCACATGGGCCCGGAGCGGCGCACTGGTACAGAGCTTGAGCTTGAAGCTTGAAAGGTCAAACTGGTCGAAGTCCGGAACCGCCAATATGCGCTCAAACTGCACGGGCACCAGCATGGCGTGAGTGACTTTGTGCTGTTCTGCCAGTTCAAGGAAGCGACGGGCATCAAACTTGGCCATCAGCACGAGGGTGCCGCCATAGAAAATGGTCGGTAGCACCGATACCAGGGTGGTGTTGGAGTACATTGGTGTCGATACAAGGTTAACGGCTTCACCGTTGAGCCCGAACCGGCTCATCCTGACCATTTGCCGCTGGCGGAACCGGTAGTCGTGGAGTATGCCCTTGGGAGTTCCGGTCGTGCCTGAACTGTAAATGATGTTGAACGGATCGTTCAGTGTTACCGGCGCCGGGTCTGGCTCGGCGGGAATCGAGCCCAGCCAGTCCTTTAAATGCTGTCCGGCAGCATCGTTGTCCAGCCCGATCACCTCATCGTGATTCAGGCCGGCCCTGAGGCTGGCTTCGGCCCAGATATCGAGGTTTTTACGGGAAACGAACAGGAACCTGGAGCCGCAGTCACGAATCATCAGAGCCAGGGATTCGCCGCTGGCCATACCGGAAAGCGGCACCATGCAGCCACCCGCCACCAGGGTTCCCAGATAGAGGGCCACCATTTCCCTGCTGTTTTCCGACAAGGCCGCAACGCAGTCGCCTTTTTTAAGGCCGGTTTGTCGCAGCTTGTTGGCAATGCGGTTGACCTCATGCAGCAGACCGGCCCAGCTGAGCGCTCCCTTTTCGTCGATGATCGCGGTCTTGTCGCCTTGTCCGCTGGCAAAGGCCTGAATACGAAAACCGATGGCCTCCATGGCTTCGCCGGAGTCAGTGGGAGCGTATACGGGCATTTCGTCAAATTGCGTTTTCATTTTGTCATCCTTTGATGTTGTAGTTTTGCTAGATGAAATTAACTTCCAATTATATTGACTCATAACCGTTGTGCGTGACAAATTATCTGGAAAGCAAAATAGAACACACAAAAATAAATCATGTTAGCGAGGGAGAATTTCATGGGGCGATTTGTTCAGCGAGTGGCAATCGTCACCGGGGCCGGAAGTGGTATCGGGCGGGCAACCGCACTCAGGCTGGGTCGCGAAGGGGCATCCGTTGTGCTTGTTGATGTCGCCGAGGGCGGCTTGCTCGAAACCGAGAATCAGATGGCCGATGGTGTATCTGTGCTGCGTCGGGTGGCAGATGTTGCGGATGAGGCTGCGGTAACTGCCCTGGTAGCCGAAACCATGAAAACCTTTGGCCAGATTGATGTGCTGTGCAATATCGCCGGTATCGCCAGTATTTCCGGAGCCCATCCGCCGGTCACCGAGAACAGTCGTGACGAGTGGGAGAAAGTGCTCGCTGTAAACCTGCTGGGAACCATGCTGACGATAAAGCACGTTGCACCTCACATGCAGGCCCGCAAGAAGGGCAGCATTGTCAATACCGCATCGGTTGCCGGTATTCGTTCGGGGGCTGGAGGCAATGCCTACAGCGCATCAAAGGCCGGCGTGATCAACCTGACCATGACCGCAGCCTGTGACCTGGGGCTGGACAACGTGCGGGTAAACGCAGTTTGTCCCGGGCTGGTTGAAACCGGTATGACTCAGACAGTCTTTGACTATGCCCGGGCACACGAAAAGGCCCACAAGCTCGGCTCCCGTTGTGAGTTGCGCCGTTATGGCGATCCCGCGGAAATTGCTGCCGCCATCCTTTTTCTCGCCAGTGACGATGCCAGTTACATTACCGGTCAGGCCCTGGCCGTTGATGGCGGCAACACAGCGTCCCTCAACCTGCCTGGAATGAAAGTCTGATGAACAACAGTAGTCTGCACATTACCGGTGGCAAAGACTTGCCGGGTTTTCACAACATGCTGGGCTACCGGCAGGTATCGTGGGAAGAAAATGAAGCCGTGATCGAGCTGGAAATCCAGGCGGATCACCTGAATCTGGGTGGTGTGATCCATGGTGGAGTACTGACCTCCCTGCTGGATATTGCCATGGCCGAAGCCGGCACCTACTGCCCCTACCCCGGGCGCATGCGCAAAGCCATTACGCTTTCGCTGACCACCACGTTTACCGGGCAGTGCACCGGGGGCGTAATCCGGGTGACCGGTCGTAAGCGCGCGGGTGGAAGCAGGATTTTTAACAGTACCGGTGAAGTTCACGACGAGCTGGGCAACCTGCTTGCAATCGGTGAGGGCACTTTCCGGATTCGTTCTGGTAGTGAGAAACCTGAAGGCGTTCCCGTCTGAATGCCTGCTAACGCGATTGCCGGCGTTAGTAGCAGTCGCAAATAACTGAACAGAGAGGAAACGGATATGTTCGAGCTGTCTGACAAGGCCAAGAAACTGCAGGCCGAATTAACCGAGTTCATGAATGCCTATATCTACCCGAATGAAGAAAAGCATCACCATCAGGTGGCAACCGCGGAGAACCGCTGGGCACCGGTTCCGATCATTGAAGGGCTGAAAGAAAAAGCGAAGGCTGCCGGGCTGTGGAACCTGTTCCTGCCAGAAAGTGATCTGGGTGCCGGGCTGACAAACTTCGAGTACGCACATCTGTGCGAGATTATGGGCCGTTCCGAGATGGCTCCCGAAGTATTCAACTGCTCCGCGCCGGACACCGGCAACATGGAAACCATTGCCCGTTACGGTAACGCGGAGCAGCAGGAGCAGTGGCTGAAGCCGCTTCTGGATGGAAAAATCCGTTCCTGCTTTTCCATGACAGAGCCGGACGTCGCTTCCTCTGACGCAACCAACATTGCTTGCGAGATCCGTCGGGACGGTGACGAGTACGTTATCAACGGTCGTAAGTGGTGGTCTTCAGGTGCCATGACCACCACCAGCAAGATTGCCATCGTTATGGGCAAAACCGATCCCACCGCTCCCAAGCACCAGCAGCAGTCGATGATTCTGGTGCCACTGGATGCACCCGGGGTGAAAATGATTCGCCCGCTGACGGTATTCGGTTATGACCATGCGCCGCACGGCCACGCCGAGATTCACTACGACAACGTGCGTGTACCGGTCAGTAATATCCTGCTGGGTGAAGGTCGCGGCTTTGAAATCGCCCAAGGGCGCCTCGGGCCGGGCCGTATCCACCATTGCATGCGCACCATCGGTGTCGCCGAGCGTGCGCTGGAGCTGATGTGCAAGCGCGCGAATGCCCGTGAGGCCTTTGGTCGCCCGCTGTCCGAATTTGATTCCATCCGGAAAGACATTGCCCGTAGTCGCATCGACATCGAGCAAGCTCGCCTGATGACCCTCAAGGCTGCCCATATGATGGATACCGTAGGCAACAAAGTGGCCCGTCAGGAAATTGCCATGATCAAGGTGATTGCCCCGAGCATGGCCCTGAAGGTCATCGACCGCGCAATACAGGTGCACGGTGGTGCTGGCGTCAGCCAGGACACCTTCCTGGCGTCGGCCTGGGCGAAAGTCCGTACCCTGCGCCTGGCAGACGGCCCGGATGAGGTTCACCTGGATTCCGTCGCCAAACTTGAATTGCGTCGGTACCGCTGAAACAGCTGTTACCCAGAGTAATAAGGATTCGGAAATGACTAATCCATTATTTGATATGACCGGGAAAGTGGCTGTTATCACAGGGTCCACCAAGGGCATTGGCCGGGCCATTGCCGAAGAAATGGCCCGCTGTGGCGCCCGGGTTGTGATCTCCAGCCGTAAGGCTGAAGCCTGTGAGCAGGTTGCCAGTGAAATGCGGGCCCAGGGCTTTGATGCCATGGCCATCGCTTGCCACGTCGGTAAGAAGGAGGACCTGCAAAACCTGGTCGACAAAACTAACGAAGCCTGGGGCACCATCGACGTTCTGGTTTGCAACGCCGCGACCAACCCGGTGTATGGTCCGACCGCGGAAATGACCGACGACGCCTGGGACAAGATCATGGACACCAACGTCAAGGGAACCTTCTGGCTCACCAATATGGTGCTGCCACAGATGGCCGAAAAGGGCTCAGGTTCTGTGGTGCTGCTGTCCAGTATTGCCGGTATTCGCGGCAACACCACTATCGGCACTTACGGTGTGTCCAAGGCGGCAGAAGCTGCCCTGGCGCGCAACCTGGCCGTTGAGTGGGGGCCGAAGGGTATCCGTGTGAACAGCATTGCGCCGGGCCTGATCAAGACCGATTTTGCCAAAGCGCTTTGGGAGGACCCGGTTCGCGTAAAGCGGGCAGAAGACAAAACCCCGCTTCGGCGCATCGGTGATCCGATCGATATTGCCGGCCTGGCTGTTTTCCTGGCGACCCCGGCCAGTGCCTACATTACCGGGCAGGTGATTGTTGCCGACGGTGGTGAAACCATCTGCTGATACCGGGAAACCGGAACACCCCTGCCGCCGGGCACCTGTCTGGCGCCAGGGGTAGCCAGAACATAACGACAAGAGATAATCATGAGCATGACTCCAGAGCTGGTAGCGGTTCTGCCAGCCCACAAATTCGATGAAGCCCGCCTGCTCAACTGGCTTCAGCAGGCATTGCCGGAATTCGGTAACCAGATGGACGTGAAGCAGTTTCAGGGCGGGCAATCCAATCCCACCTTTCTGCTGGATACCGGCAACAGGCGTTATGTACTGCGGAAGAAGCCCCCGGGAAAGACGCTGCCTTCGGCTCACATGGTGGAGCGGGAATACCGCGTTATGCGCGCGCTCGCTGAACACACGTCCGTTCCGGTACCCAATGCTCGCGAACTGTGTGAAGACAGTGAGGTCATTGGCACTCCCTTCTACGTGATGGATTTTCTGGAAGGCAGGATTCACTCCCATTCAGCACTCAAAGAGCTGGAGCGTGAAGAGCGAATGAGGGCTCATCACTCAGCCATCGACACGCTGGCAGCTTTGCACTCTGTGGATGTCAACGCTATTGGCCTGGCAGATTACGGCCGCCCGGAGGGTTATGTGTCCCGTCAGGTGGCTCGCTGGAGCAAGCAATATCTCGCATCCCGGACGGATGACCTGCCGGCCATGGACAAGCTGATGTCCTGGCTGCCGGAGAACCTCCCGGCCAGGGACGAGACTTCAATTGCTCACGGTGACTACCGGTTTGGCAACCTGATGCTGGCACCGGATCGCCCGGAAGTAATCGCGATCCTGGATTGGGAGCTGTCGACTCTCGGGCATCCGCTGGCAGACCTTGCCTATTACTGCCTGCCATACCACCTGCCTGCTGATATGCCCGGTATGCGTGGCCTGAATGGCGAAGATCTGCAGGAGCTCGGTATACCAAGCGAGCAGGAAACGATTGCACGGTACTGCGCGCAAACCGGCCGGGACGGTATCGATGACTGGCACGTGTTCCTGTCGTTCTCATTATTCCGGCTGGCGGCCATTCTTCAGGGCGTTTACAAGCGGGCTCTGGATGGCAATGCTGCCAACGCCAATGCGCTGGAGGTTGGCAAGCGTGCCAGCCTGCTGGCGGATATTGGCTGGCAAATCGCTTGTGAAGGTCGGAAGCCATGAGCGGAGAAGCGATGATGCACGGAAAGATTGCCAATCGAATTCTGATTACCAACGATGACGGCATCAATGCGCCGGGTATCGCGATCCTTGAAACCATTGCCCGGCGGTTGGCCGATGAGGTTTGGGTTGTGGCGCCGGAACATGATCGCAGCGGAGCTGGCCAGAGCATATCCATTCACAGTCCGTTACGGGTTTATCAGGTTGGGGCTAATCGTTATTCGGTGTCTGGCACGCCGGCCGATTGCGTGTTGTATTCCCTGGCCGAGTGGTTCGGGGAAACACCGCCAGACCTGGTGCTATCCGGTGTGAATTGTGGTGCGAACATCAGTGATTCGGTCCAGTACTCCGGTACCGTTGGTGCGGTACTGAGTGCACACCACATGAACATTCCGGCCATTGCGCTGAGCCAGGCTTACCTGAACCGGGACGACGTCCGCTGGTCGCCGGTGGAAACCTTTGCTGAAGCTGTCATTCGCAGACTTTACCGCTCCGGCCAGGTTCTGGCGTGGAATGTGAACTTTCCAGCCTGTGAAGCGGCCGATATTACCGCAGCCCGATGGTGTCGGCAGTCCAACGGCTCTATCCAGAAGCCAACACTGGTCGCTGGCCGTGATGCGCGCAGCCTGCCTTACTGGTGGCTTGGTTTTGACCGGAGCTCACGCCACATTGTGGAGCCGGATGCGGATGTGACCGTACTTCGTGAAAAAGCCGTTGCCATTTCACCGTTACGCCATGACGAGCCCTTGCCCGGGGCTGTTGATTATTTTGATTTGTCCGCTCAAGCGGTTGACTGAATTAACCCAGGGGGAGAACAAGAATATGTTTACACGCCACTACAAGGTTTGGCCAAAAGATCTGCCCAAAACCATGACCCTGCCGAAAACCAGTCTGTACACCAACCTGGAAGTCTCGGCACTGCGCTATCCGGACCACAATGCCATCGTTTTCTACGATGCGCCCATGACCTATGCCCGGCTTAAGCGAGAAGTCGATACTATGGCGGGTTACCTGCAGGCCCAGGGGGTCAAGAAGGGTGACCGGGTCCTGCTTTATATGCAGAACTCCCCGCAGTATGTGATCTCCTACTATGCCATCCTGCGGGCCGATGCCGTGGTTATTCCTGTGAATCCCATGAACCGCGCGGCGGAGCTTGAGCATTATATTTCGGATACTGGCTCCACGGTGTGCATGGCGGGCCAGGAACTGGCGGGCTTCATCGCGCCGTTGATTGGTGAGACCAACCTGGAACAAGTGATTGTTGCGTCTTACAACACCTACATTAACCCGGAAACCGACCTGACGTTGCCGGCTGAAGTTGCTGCGCCCGCGTGGTCCAGAGATATACCGGGAGTGGTTACCTGGGAGGCGGCCCTGGAAGCCGGACACAAGCCCGGTGAACATACTGCCGGCCCGGATGACCTTGCCGTTATTCCGTACAGCTCCGGTACCACCGGGGCACCCAAGGGCTGCATGCACACTCACCGGTCGGTAATGGCGACAGCCGTGCACCGGGTATTCTGGAACCTGTCTACGCCCGATGGTGTGCAGCTTTCCACGCTGCCATTCTTCCATGTAACTGGTATGACGGGCTCCATGAACGGCCCCATCTTCTCGGGTGCCACTTCCGTCATCATGACCCGTTGGGACAGAACCACCGCGGCGCGCCTGATTGAGCGCTACAAGGTCACCGGCTGGACCAATATCGTCACTATGGCGGTGGATTTTCTGTCAAACCCGGAGCTGGGTAACTACGACATCAGCAGCCTGAACATGATCGGGGGTGGTGGTGCCGCGATGCCTGTTGCGGTGGCGGAAAAGCTCAAAAAGCTGACAGGCCTTGATTACATCGAAGGATACGGTTTGTCTGAAACCATGGCAGCTACCCACATCAACCCCGGTAACAACCCTAAACCGCAATGCCTGGGGATTCCGGTATTTGATGTTGACAGCCGGATTATCGATGTCGACACACTTGAAGAAAAAGGCGTGGGAGAAACCGGCGAGATCGTGTCCTGCGGGCCTCAGGTCACTCTGGGCTACTGGAATCGACCCGTGGATACCGAGGCCTCGTTCGTCGAAATCGATGGTAAGCGTTTCTTCCGCACCGGCGATCTGGGTTACTACGATGAAGATGGTTACTTTTTCATGGTGGATCGGGTCAAACGCATGATCAACGCGTCTGGCTTCAAGGTCTGGCCGTCTGAGGTAGAAGGGTTGATGTACCGTCACCCATCCATCCACGAAGTTTGCATTATTTCTGCCCCGGACCCCAAGCGTGGTGAAACGGTCAAGGCTTGTATTGTACTAACGCCTGAGGCTGAAAACACAACAACCAAGGATGACATCATCAGTTGGTGTAAGGAGCAAATGGCGGCCTACAAGGTACCAACCATCATTGAATTTGTTGATGAGTTGCCAAAATCACCGACCGGAAAGCTGATGTGGCGGACACTTCAGGAGCAGGAGTGGCAGAAGTAGCCTGCACAACACTGGAAGTTAGGAAGGCGGCCCCCCCCCACTCTCAGGGCTTGCCGCCTTTTTGCACTGACCGGAAGGCTCAGACCACGTACATGGCCAGATTTTCCAGTACGCAGGCTGGCTTGTCTTCGTTCCTTATTTCCACCACGGTCTGGTAGGTGGCCAGCAGGCGGTGATCATCCACCTGCTTCAGGGATGCCAGCTCAACCCGGGACCGGATATCCGAGCCAGCCTTCACCGCCGCCGGAAAACGCAGCTTGTTCAGGCCATAGTTGATGGTGGCTGAAGTACCGGTCACCTTGATGACCTCGCTGTTGAGCTTGGGGATCAGTGATGCCGTCAGGTAGCCATGGGCTACCGGGCTCTTCCAGGGTGACTCCCGGCTGGCCCGGTCGACATCCACATGGATCCACTGATGGTCGCCGGTGGTTTCGGCAAAGGCGTTTATCATGGCCTGGCTCACGGTTACCCAGGGGCTGTGGCCAATCAGCATGCCCTGATAGGCTGCCAGTTCATTAATATCAACAGTAATCATAGGACCTTCCTGATAGTGGATTGATGAAGGGCTCAAACGTTGTAGCCAGGAGACCTGGCATCAAGCAGTCTCAGAAGGGCGGGCCAGGTAAGCTTTGCTGCCTTGCCGAGTGAGCCTGATTGATCCGCCGTGGTGTCGATAGCCTGTTGGGTTGGCATGTATACCGGGCCACAACTCTGCGCTTTTACCTGTATCTCGCAGGCCTTCATCAGGAAGTAGAGGTAAGTGAAGGTTTCGGGCACATCGTGGCCCACGGTCAGAATGCCGTGGTTTCGCAAGATCATCATGGATTTGTTACCCAGATCCCGGATCAGGCGCTCCCTCTCATCAAGGTTGAGCGCTACGCCTTCATATTCGTGGTAACTCAGGTGCTCAAGGCACAGCATGGCGGTCTGGCTCAGGGGCTGGAGGCCATCACGGTGGGCTGATACTGCAACACCATCTGCTGCATGCAGGTGCATGACGGCTCCTGCATCTTCACGCCCCATATGTACGGCGCTGTGGATGGTAAACCCCGCCGGGTTAACCCTGCGCAGCCCGCCGGCTTCCACGACTTCGCCATTCTGGTCGACTTTCACCAGGGATGAGGCAGTCATTTCATGGAACAGCAATCCGTAGGGGTTGATCAGAAAGTGATGATCAGGGCCGGGCACCCGGGCCGACAGATGGGTGAACACCAGGTCGTCCCAGCCAAACAGGGCTACCAGTCTATAGGCGGCAGCCAGTTCGGTTCTTATTTTCCATTCGGCTTTTCTCAGATCAGCCTGCATTTCGTCCGGATGGTTTTTTGTCATGATTGTTCCTCCGTAGAGATTTATTACTCAAGGTTATTCCAGGCATAAAAAAGGGGTGGCATAGGCCACCCCGAAAGAGGGTCCTGACTGAATGTGGAGGCAGACCCAAGGTTCACTGATTCAGTATCAGTTGGCTTCCAGCAGAGCGGCATAGCGCTCAAGATGGAAGTCATCATCGCCCAGCTGGTGGTTGATCATCACCAGGCGCTTGGCGTAGTGGGCAAAGTTGTATTCCCAGGTCATGCCGATACCGCCGTGTGACTGAACGCCCTTTTCGGAAATAAACTGGGCGCTGCGACTAATTACGTTTTTAGCGGCCGCAATTACCCGACGGCGCTCGTCGCTCTGAGGCTCATCAGCCACACTGGCGGCAAGGATGGCCATTGAACGAGCCTGCTCCAGTTCGGACATCATGTCAGCCATCCGGTGCTGAAGTACCTGGAACTTACCGATGGGCACGCCAAACTGCTTGCGCTGCTTGAGGTAGTCCAGGGTCAGGTCACAGGCGACTTCCATAACGCCGACCGCCTCACCACACAGAGCGGAAATGGCACGGCCAACCTGGTATTCAATAGCATCGGCCGCTTCGCCTTCGCTTCCCAGCAGAGCGTCTGCACCCACCTTGACATTGTTCAGGAGCAGGTCGCAGCCCTTGGCGCCGTCAATAGTCGGGTAGCTGCGACGCTCCAGGCCATCAGCGTTGGCGTCGATGACAAACAAGCTGATGCCAGAGGCATCACGGCTGCTGCCAGAGGTGCGAGCAGAAACCACCAGCAGGTCGGCACTATGACCACCGATTACGACCGCTTTGCGGCCGTTAAGAACATAGCCGCTGTCGGTTTTCTCGGCGGTGGTTTCTACGTCATTTGTGTTGTAGAAGCTCTGGGGCTCCTGCAGGCCAACGGCAAGCTGGGTTTCGCCTGTTGCAATGCCCGCCAGCCACTGTTCTTTCTGCTGTTCATTGCCGGCCTGGCTAATCAGCCCGCCGCCCAGAACCACAGACTGAAGGTACGGCTCGATGCACAGGCCGCGGCCCAGCTCGGTCATCACGCTTTGAACTTCAACACCGGTGCCGCCAAAGCCGCCAAGTTCCTCGGGGAATGGCACAGCCATCAGGCCCAGTTCGCCCAGTTGCTTCCAGAAACTTTCACTGAAGCCAAGTTCGGTTTCGCTGTATTCCAGCCGCTTTTCAAAGCTGTATTCACCGCGAACCAGACGAGCCACGGTGTCCTGCAGCATTTGCTGCTCTTCGTTGAGTCGGAAATCCATGGTCGCCTCCTTAAAGTCCCAGAATCATTTTCGAAACGATGTTCTTCTGGATCTCGTTTGATCCACCGAAAATAGACAGCTTGCGGTTGTTGAAGTAATGGGCAGCCAGAGGAGCAGCATCCGGGTCAGACAGGAATTCGCCGTCATAGGCCTGGTCCATCTCTTCTTCAACAAACGGAATGGCGTAAGGCCCGATCGCCCGGCGTGCCAAGTCGTTGATGGCCTGGCGAATCTCGGTGCCGCGCACTTTCAGCATGGAACTTTCCGCTCCCGGAACGCCGCCGCCCTCTACCGAGGCAACAATTCTCAGGTTGCTGATCGCTGCTGCCATCAGGTCGATTTCGACCTGCGCGATACGTTGGCTGAAGGTCGGATCCTGAATCAGGGGTTTGCCGTTCTTCACCCGACGGCTGGCCAGCTGCTTGAGGTGTGTCAGCGCTGCCTTGGACAGGCCGATGCCGGCCAGGCCGGTGCGCTCGTAGGTGAGCAGGTACTTGGCATAGGTCCAGCCTTTATTTTCTTCACCTACCAGGTTTTCGGCCGGAACCTTCACGTCTTCAAAGAAGACTTCATTAACTTCGTGCTCGCCGTCCAGAGTGATGATCGGACGAACGGTGATGCCCGGGGTATTCATGTCGATCAACAGGAATGAGATGCCTTCCTGCGCCTTCACTTCTGTGTTGGTGCGAACCAGGCAGAAGATCATGTTGGCGTGCTGGCCCAGCGTGGTCCAGGTCTTCTGGCCACTAACGATGTAATGGTCGCCTTCGCGTACAGCCCGTGTTTTCAGGGAAGCCAGGTCAGAACCCGCGCCTGGCTCGGAATAACCCTGACACCACCAGTCTTCGCCGCTCAGAATCCGGGGGAGGTATTGCTGCTTCTGTTCTTCGGAGCCGAACTTGATGATGACCGGAGCCACCATATTTACGCCGAAGGGAATGGAGCGGGGCACGCCGTAACGGCAGGACTCTTCATCCCAGATGTGCTTCTGGACCGGTGTCCAGCTGACACCCCCGTACTGTTCCGGCCAGTGCGTGGCGTACCAGCCTTGCTCGCTGAGAATTTTTTGCCACCGCTGGTGGTCTTCCTTGCTCAGCTTGCGAAAGCCTTTCACCTTAGCTGCGATGTCCGCAGGCAGCTTGGCATTCAGAAATGCGCGAACTTCGTCGCGGAAAGCCAATTCCTCGGCTGTGTAATTCATGTTCATAGGTAACCCTCACCGTGCTCTTAGCGAAAATGTATACCGCATAGCAGAATTGCTCCATGATCCATCAACCAAACGGTGGATGTCAATGCTAACGGAATCAACTGTCAAAAAAATGCGCCGTTGTAGACGTGCAAAAAGATAAATGGACTTGTTGATATAAAAATCTTCATCTATATTCGGATGCGTGGAAGATGGTGCTGCATAATGAAATGCAAACAACCAATAGTTCCGCTGTGCGGAATTATTGCGGGAAGGTATGTGCCAGTCCCGTAGATTTAACAATAAAGACGCTAACCAACTCCGATGCGAGGTTTTTCAAGATGACAACAACAACCCGTTTTGCCACCCATCCGCTGGTCCGTGCCGTAGCCCTGGCTGGTGCACCTCTGCTGATGCTTGGCTCGGTAACTGCCCAGGCGCAGAGCAACACAGAACTGGAAGAGCTGCGTGAGCGCATCCAGGTTCTGGAAGGAAAGCTGGAAGGTGCTGTGTCGACTGCCCCTGAAACGCGGGACGATAGCCGTTATCTGTTGCGTGATGGCAAAGGCATCAAGATTGGTGACACCACGATTTCATTTGGCGGGTTCATCAAGGCCGATGTGATTTTCGGATCCAACGGTAATGGAATCAGCAACGGTTACTCCATTGGTTTGCCCCGGACGCTTGCCAAGGCGGCCAATGAAGGTGAAAGCGACTGGAAAACAGGCTTCTCTGCTCGTGAATCTCGTATCAGCATTGGTACCAAGACCGAGGATGTTGCCGGCCATGATTTGACCACGTACATCGAAATGGATTTCAACACCGCGGCTGATGCTCCCGGCAATGAAGTTGTCTCAAACACCTGAATCAGTGACTTCGCTCGCCAATATACCCGTCAAGCCCACCTCTGCGCCAACAAGAGGCGATAACTGGGTGAGATTCTGACTTTGAGGTCAGGAAGCAAAGAGCGGGAGCAACCGA
>NZ_JASSVO010000016.1:0-63944 GCF_030541085.1 Marinobacter sp. ST-43 | reverse complement strand
CTGGTAAGCTTGCTGGATACGATGGTTAGGCTTCAGCGCCGACCGTGAACCGCCGTGGTACGGAACCGTATGCCCGGTGGTGTGAGAGGACGGGGGAGGTAACTCCCCCTCCTACTCGATTCTGGAGTAGTGCTTCTGGTGCCGGTGACTTATGGAAAGGTGCGCCCTGTGCTATTCTCACCCGCTTGAAATCTGTTGAGCGGAAATTATGTCTTTGCCCAAACGCGTAGTACTGGTCGGGCCCATGGGGGCCGGAAAAAGTACCATCGGCCGGATGCTAGCCAAGGAACTCGGGTACCGTTTTCTCGATTCTGACCGCATTATTGAAGAACGCTGCGGCGCCAATATTCCCTGGATCTTCGATGTTGAAGGTGAGGATGGTTTTCGCCAGCGTGAAACCGCAATGCTTGACGAGTTGTCTAACGAAATGGGAACGGTACTGGCGACCGGAGGCGGTGCCGTCATGCGTGCTGAAAATCGCGGATTGCTGAAAAAGAACTCGGTGGTGATTTACCTCAAAACGTCCATCGACCAACAGGTTGAGCGTACCCGTAAGGACCGTAACCGACCGTTGTTGCAGAATGACGATCCGGAAGGCGTATTGCGCCGGCTGTTTGCGATTCGGGATCCGCTCTATACCGAGTTGGCAGACATCATAATGTTTACCGATCGCAAAAGCCCACGTCTTGTGGTGCGGCAACTGGTCAACCGTATCAATCCGAAAACGCCCCGCCACAGAAGGCAGCGGCGGAAAGAGGGCAGGCATAATGCACAAGGTACTTCGAGAGCTGAAGGTTGAGCTTGGGGAGCGTAGCTATCCGATCATTATCGGGCAGGGGTTGCTGGGTTCGTTTGACCTGACACCCTGGGTGGCAGGCCAGCAGGTCATGATCGTAACTAACGATACCGTTGGCCCCCTGTATCTTGAGAAGGTGAAAGGCTGTTTTCCCGGCAAGGCCATTGACGTAGTGACCTTGCCCGATGGAGAACAGTTCAAGGATTGGCAGACGCTCAACCTCATTTTCGACGCGCTTCTGGAAAAACGACATACCCGCAAAACGACACTCGTTGCCCTGGGCGGCGGCGTTGTGGGTGATATGGCGGGTTTCGCGGCGGCCTGTTACCAGCGCGGCGTTCCCTTCATACAGGTTCCAACCACGCTGCTCTCTCAAGTGGACTCGTCTGTTGGGGGGAAAACAGGGATAAATCACCCGCTTGGCAAGAACATGATCGGTGCTTTCCATCAGCCGCAGGCGGTGCTGATCGATACCAACAGCTTGCAAACACTGCCGGAGAGGGAGGTGTCTGCCGGTCTCGCAGAGGTGATCAAATATGGCCTGATTCGGGACGAGTCTTTCCTGGCCTGGCTTGAGGATTCCATGGAGAGCCTGTTACGACTTGATGCCGAGGCATTAGGTGAGGCGATCTATCGATCCTGTGTCTGTAAGGCGGAAGTTGTTGCGCTTGACGAACGAGAGGGTGGGTTGCGTGCAATCCTCAATCTTGGTCATACCTTTGGTCATGCCATGGAAACCTTTGCAGGCTACGGCAACTGGTTACACGGTGAAGCCGTGGGTACGGGTATGATGATGGCAGCCGATCTCTCGGTGAGAGAGGGGCTGATCTCGGCGGATGACCGGGCTCGGGCGGTTGCTCTGATTCGGCGCGCTCGTTTGCCGGAGTGGGCACCGAGCGGTATGACATCAGAGGACTTCATGAATCTGATGTCCGTGGACAAGAAGAATGTTGATGGTCGGCTACGGTTGGTTCTCCTGAAAGCAATAGGTGACGCCTTTATCACCGAGAATGCCTCCGCTGACAACATCCGTGATACCTTGAGGGCATTCCTGCCGCAGGCAGGCTGATGGGCTCTGAGTTTCAGAAACAGGGACGACGTGTGGCTCAAGAATCCTTGAACAGTACCGATGGCGGGGGACTTTTCCCCCGGCTACAGCAACGATACAGCCTGCGCGACAATCCGCTTGAGATGGAAACGCCATTTTTTCCGGATGCCATGCGTCAGCACGCTCTGGAAACGTTGCGCCATCTTTGTGGGTTCGGGGACATGGTGCTGGTTCTGACCGGTGCGCCGGGGGCCGGTAAGACCCGGGTATTGGCAGAGTTGGTTCGCAGCGAGTCCTCAAGGCTTGATTTTCATCGAATTCCCGCATCGGCGCTTACCAGCCGCCAGGCCCTCGCGCGTTACCTGAAACAGCTGGCGAAATCCGGGATACCGGCAGACTCTGAGCCCAGAGAGGCGGTTTATCGTTATTTTCGCTGGTCTGAATCCGGCCTCCGCCGAGGTCATCGGCAAGTACTGCTGATCGACGATGCAGACCGGGTTGAGTCGGACGTTCTGAATCTTCTGGTAGCAGGCTTTGTGGCCTCGGAACGGTCTGTTTCTGCCGTTCCGATTATGGCCGGCACCGAGCAGGTCTGGAGCCAGTTGGAAGATCATCCGGATTCCGCCTATGCGCATCACCTGACCCTGCCTCCGTTAAGCCGCGACGACATCAAGGCTTATCTCGAGCCCAGGGTTCACCGGGCGGGCGGCTCTCAGTCTGAGCTGCTGTCGACCTCTCGTCTGAAAAAGCTGGAGGTGTTGAGCCAGGGCAGTTTTGGTCGACTCAAACGTGTTGCACCGGGCGTTTGGCTGGACATGGTGCCGTCTTCGGCAACGTCCTCCTCAAAAGCTGGTTTTACGGTTGCGCATCTGCGGTGGCCTGCGCTGGGGCTGGTGTTGCTGGCGGCATCCTGGTGGTTTGTTTCCCAGCAATACGAGAGCACGGTTCAGCGACAAGCCGGCGCCGAAGTTGAGCCTGAACCAGTCCGTAAGAGCATTACCATTGGTCCGGGTGCTGAGGATCCTGAACCGGAAATAGCGCCTTTGATTGCGCCTGCGGGCCAGGATGAGCCTGGCGCTCCGGGCGAGACCAATGCAGCTGAGGAGTTGACACAGGCCCCGCCCGAAACAGAGATTGTCCCAGAGCCAGAGCCAGAGCCAGAGCCAGAGCCAGAGCCAGAGCCAGAGCCAGAGCCAGAGCCAGAGCCAGAGCCAGAGCCAGAGCCAGAGCCAGAGCCAGAGCCAGAGCCAGAGCCAGAGCCAGAGTTTGTGCCAGCTAACCCCGTTAAATTTGTGGCACTTGAGCAGTTACGCCAGCGTAAAGGTTGGACGCTGCAGCTTGTTGCAGGCAATCAGGAACAAACGGTGTTGAATGTACTGCGTCGAGCGCCCGAGGATGCGAATTTGAGCTACACCAAGGGTGAGCGCCAGGGCTTACCTTGGTTTATGCTGGTTTATGGTCAATACTCTAGCCGAGAAGAGGCCGGGGCGGCGGCGGCTAGTCTGCCCGACGCGCTGAGGATCTCGAATCCTTGGGTTCGACCCTACGAGGATTATTGATTTTCGCACCATTCCGGTGCGCTTCAGGCACCAAGCTACGAAAAAAATTGTATACGTAGTTTCACGTGTGTAAAATCCCTTCCCCCTTTTTTTCGGTGTCAGCGCATTTCTCGCACCATTTCGGTGCAAGGTCGTCGCTGGCGGGAAGCATTTACACGCGAGAGAACGCTTATGACAACAGGCTTGTATCATCCTGATGAGTTCAGGGACAACTGCGGTTTTGGCCTGATTGCCCACATGAAGGGCGAAGCGAGCCATAAGCTGTTGCAGACAGCCATTGAATCTCTGACCTGCATGACCCACCGGGGCGGTATTGCCGCCGATGGCAAGACCGGTGATGGTTGTGGTCTGCTTATTCAGAGCCCCAAGGCCTTCCTCTATAAAGCTGCCCAGGCAGCCTTCGGCAAAAAACCTGGCGACTTGTTTGCAGTTGGCCAGGTTTTTTTGGCTAAGGACGACGCAAAAGCTTCTGCAGGTCGAGCAGCTATAGAAAAAAGGCTCACAGATCAGGGGCTTGAGGTTATGGGCTGGCGGGAGGTGCCGGTTGATGACAGCTGCCTGGGGCTGATGGCTTTGGACTGTCTTCCGCGCATCGAACAGGTATTTGTAGAGCCCGGCGGCAAGGAAGAAAAAGAATTTGCGATCAGTCTATTCGTCGGGCGCCGCCATGCTGAACGAGATATGGCGGAAGACCCGGAATTCTATATCTGCAGTCTTTCCCACAAGACATTGGCCTACAAAGGCCTGATGATGCCAGCGGATCTGGCCAACTTCTACAAAGACCTTGGTGATCCGGATTTGCAAACGGCCATCTGTGTTTTCCACCAGCGCTTCTCGACCAATACCATGCCGCGTTGGCCACTGGCCCAGCCGTTCCGGTTCCTGGCCCATAATGGTGAAATAAACACCATCGATGGCAACCGTAACTGGGCAATCGCCCGCGCGGCCAAGTTCAGCTCACCGGATCTGCCGGATCTGCAGACCCTGCAGCCGCTGGTTAACCTGACTGGCTCCGACTCCTCCAGCATGGACAACATGCTGGAAGTGCTCCTGGCAGGTGGTGTTGACCTGTTCCGGGCGGTGCGCATGATGATTCCGCCTGCCTGGCAGAATGTCGATACCATGGATTCTGAACTGCGTGCCTTTTACGAGTACAACTCCATGCACATGGAGCCCTGGGATGGCCCGGCGGGCCTCGTAATGTCAGATGGCCGTTATGCGCTCTGTATGCTGGACCGTAACGGTCTGCGCCCCGCGCGCTGGGTGATTACCAAGGACGATTTCATCACCCTGGCCTCGGAAGTGGGTACCTACAGCTACTCACCGGACGATGTGGTCGCCAAGGGGCGGGTTGGCCCGGGTCAGATGCTCGCCATCGATACCGAATCCGGCGAGGTCCTGCATACCGGGGATATTGACCAGCGGCTCAAAAAAGCCCAGCCCTACAAGCGCTGGCTCAAGGACAATGCACTGCGAGTCGAGACCACGCTGAATCAGGCGACCCCGGAATTCAAGCTGATGGAATCCGATGAGCTTCTGGTTCATCAGAAGATGTTCAATATCTCGTTTGAAGAGCGGGACCAGGTGCTGCGCCCACTGGCTGAGAGTGCCCAGGAGGCGGTCGGTTCCATGGGGGACGATACCCCGATGGCGGTTCTGTCCAGCAAGGTGCGCCATGTGGCGGATTACTTCCGGCAGAAATTCGCGCAGGTCACCAACCCGCCCATTGATCCGCTCCGTGAGACCATCGTCATGTCTCTGGAGACCTGTCTGGGCGCAGAGCAGAACGTTTTCGAGGAGTCTCCAGAGCACGCTAACCGGATTATCCTGACCACGCCGGTACTGTCGCCGGCCAAGTTCCTGAAGATCAGTAATAACGATCGTCCGGGATTTGAGGTGGCAAAAATCGCCCTGAGCTATCGTCCTGAAGAGGGCCTGGAGCAGGCGGTTCGTCGGGTATGTGACGAAGCCGAACAAGTTGTGCGTGATGGCAAGGTACTGCTGATTCTAAGCGATAAGGACCTGGCTCAAGGCGATCTTCCGATCAATGCCCTGATGGCCACCGGCGCAGTGCATCATCACCTGGTGGCGAGAGGTCTGCGCTGCGATTCCAACATCATTGTTGAGACCGGCTGGGCTCGGGACCCGCATCACTTTGCGGTACTGTTCGGGTTTGGTGCCACGGCGGTCTACCCGTACCTGGCGTACCAGATCCTGAACGATCTGATTCGCACCGGCGAAATGCTGATGGATCCGATCGAAGCCAAGAACAACTACCGCAAGGGCATCAACAAGGGCTTACTGAAGATCCTGTCGAAGATGGGGATCTCCACCATTACCTCCTACCGGGGTGCGCAACTGTTCGAGGCCATTGGTCTGGCCGACAATGTGGTAGACCTGTGCTTCAAAGGCGTGCCGAGCCGGATTCAGGGTGCCGACTTCTTCGATTTCCAGCAGGATCAGGAGCAGTTGGCCGCGGTTGCCTGGAAGCCCCGTAAGCCTATTTCCCAGGGCGGCCTGCTCAAGTACGTGCATGGCCAGGAATACCACGCCTTCAACCCGGATGTGGTGGGCAAACTGCAGGATGCCGTGATCAGTGGCGACTATGGCACCTACAAGGAATACGCCGGTCTGGTCAATGAGCGCCCGGTTGCCACCCTGCGCGACCTGCTGGTGTTCCGTGAGGGCATCCAGTCAATTGACCTGAGCGACGTTGAGCCCGTGGAGAATATTTTCCCGCGTTTTGACTCTGCGGCGATGTCTCTCGGTGCCCTGTCGCCGGAGGCGCACGAGGCTCTGGCCGTGGCCATGAACACGCTGGGTGGTCGTTCCAACTCCGGTGAGGGCGGCGAAGATCCGGCTCGTCACGGCACTAACAAGCGTTCCAAGATCAAACAGGTGGCTTCCGGTCGTTTCGGTGTGACCGCTGAGTACCTGCGTAGCGCCGATGTTATGCAGATCAAGGTGGCTCAGGGTGCCAAGCCGGGTGAAGGCGGCCAGTTGCCGGGTGGTAAGGTAAATGACCTGATCGCGCGCCTGCGTTACTCGGTGCCGGGTGTCACCCTGATTTCGCCACCGCCGCACCACGACATCTACTCCATTGAAGACCTGGCGCAGCTAATCTTCGACCTGAAGCAGGTGAACCCGGAGGCGCTGGTGTCCGTCAAGCTGGTATCAGAGCCCGGGGTGGGCACGATTGCCGCGGGCGTCGCCAAGGCTTATGCCGACCTGATTACGGTTTCCGGCTATGACGGCGGTACCGCAGCCAGTCCGCTGACCTCAATCCGCTACGCTGGCTCCCCCTGGGAACTGGGCCTGACGGAAACCCAGCAGGCGCTGCGCGCCAATGATCTGCGAGGCAAGATTCGCCTGCAGACCGACGGCGGCATCAAGACAGGCCTGGACGTGGTGAAAGCCGCGATTCTGGGCGCGGAGAGCTTTGGCTTCGGTACCACCCCGATGGTGGCGTTGGGTTGCAAATACCTGCGGATCTGCCACCTGAATAACTGTGCGACCGGTGTCGCGACACAGAACGACTATCTGCGCGAAGAGCACTTCAAGGGCACTGTGGAAATGGCCATGAACTTCTTCCGCTTTGTGGCGGAGGAAACTCGCGAATGGCTGGCGAAGCTGGGTGTGCGTTCTCTGGAAGAGTTGGTCGGCCGTGTTGACCTGCTGGAGCGTCTGCCGGGTAATACCGAGCGCCAGAAGAAGCTGGATCTGACCCGTCTGCTGCAGAATGACCACATTCCGGCTGACAAGCCGCACACCTGTCAGATTGAACGCAACAAGCCTTTCGATGAAGGTAAGCTGGCGGAGCAGATGGTGCAGGACACCGCTGCTGCCATCGCCGAGAAGTCCGGCGGTGCCTGGAGTTACCGGGTGACCAACTGTGACCGTTCCATTGGTGCACGCCTGTCTGGCGAGATTGCCGCCCGTTACGGCAATCAGGGCATGACCGATGCGCCCATCACTCTGGACCTGACCGGCACCGCTGGCCAGAGTTTCGGTGTGTGGAACGTTGGTGGTCTGAACCTGATTCTGGAGGGTGATGCTAACGACTATGTGGGTAAAGGCATGACCGGCGGTAAGCTGGTCGTCAAGCCGCCCCGTGGTAGTGACTTTGAGACCCAGGAAACCTCCATTGTCGGTAACACCTGTCTGTATGGCGCAACTGGTGGCAAGCTGTTTGCGGCCGGCACCGCCGGTGAGCGCTTTGCGGTTCGTAACTCCGGCGCCCATGCCGTGGTTGAAGGTGCTGGCGATCACTGCTGCGAATACATGACGGGTGGTCTGGTCACCGTGCTGGGGTCCACCGGCTACAACTTTGGTGCCGGCATGACCGGCGGGTTCGCCTATGTGCTGGACCTGGACAACACCTTTGTGGACAAATACAACCATGAACTGGTTGAGATCCAGCGTATTTCCCGTGAAGACATGGAAGCCTACCGGAACCACCTGCGTGGCGTGATCCGGGAGCACATCTCTGAAACCGGAAGTGCCTGGGCAGAGCACCTACTTGAAGATTTCGACGATTACATCGGCCGTTTCTGGCTGGTCAAGCCCAAGGCCGCGAACCTTCGCAGCCTGCTGGCAAGCACCCGCGCCCGTCCGGAATAACGGGCAGGTCCAACAAGGTTGATGGGTTGCACTCCGGTGCGGCCCCCGTCGAAATCGAGCTGATGAGAGTGGCAACATGAAAGAACGTCTCAACAATGACTTTCAGTTTGTGGAAGTTGGGCGGGTAGACCCGAAGAAGGTGCCTGCCAAGAAGCGCAAAAAGGAATTCGGGGAAATCTATCACCCGTTCAGCGAAACCCATGCGGCCTCCCAGTCCCATCGCTGCCTGGCGTGTGGTAACCCGTACTGTGAATGGAAGTGCCCGGTACACAACTATATTCCGAACTGGCTGAAGCTGGTGTCGGAGGGCAACATCATGAAGGCGGTGGAGCTGTGTCACCAGACTAACTCCCTGCCGGAAGTCTGTGGTCGTGTGTGCCCGCAGGATCGCCTGTGTGAAGGTGCCTGCACCCTGAATGATGGCTACGGCGCGGTTACCATCGGTTCTGTTGAGAAGTACATTACCGACACCGCATTTGCGCTGGGCTGGAAACCGGATATGTCCAATGTCACCTGGACTGACAAGAAGGTGGCTGTGATTGGCGCTGGCCCCGCAGGGCTTGGTTGTGCTGATGTTCTGGTGCGCAACGGCGTCAAGCCTGTGGTGTTTGATCGTTACCCGGAGATCGGTGGCCTGCTGACCTTCGGTATTCCTGAGTTCAAGCTGGAAAAATCCGTCATGTCCCGCCGCCGCAAGGTGTTCGAGGAGATGGGCGTGGAGTTCCGTCTGAGTACCGAGGTGGGTAAAGACGTTCAGTTGAACAAGATCCTGGAAGAGTTCGATGCCGTCTTTATGGGCATGGGTACCTACACCTACATGAAAGGTGGGTTCCCCGGTGAGGAGCTGCCGGGTGTCTATGACGCCCTGCCGTTCCTGATTTCGAATGTGAACCGTCGTCTGGGTTTCGAGAAAAAGGAATCTGACTTCATCGATATGAAAGGCAAGCGTGTTGTGGTGCTGGGTGGTGGTGACACCGCTATGGACTGTAACCGGACTTCCATTCGCCAGCAGGCCGAGAGCGTGACCTGTGCCTATCGCCGCGATGAGGCCAACATGCCTGGTTCCCGTCGGGAAGTGGCCAACGCGAAAGAGGAGGGCGTCAAGTTCCTGTTCAACCGTCAGCCCATCGCCATCATCGGTGAAGACCGCGTTGAGGGTGTAAAGGTAGTCACCACGGAGCTGGGTGAGCCGGACGAAAACGGCCGTCGTCGTCCGGAAGTGGTTCCGGGCAGTGAGGAAGTGATTCCGGCTGATGCCGTGTTGGTAGCGTTCGGCTTCCGCCCGAGCCCAGCACCCTGGTTTGAAGAGCTGGGCGTGAACACGGACGACTCCGGTCGGGTGACTGCGGCAGAAGAAGCCGAGTTTCCGTTCCAGACCAGCAATGCCAAGATTTTCGCTGGTGGCGACATGGTGCGTGGCTCGGATCTGGTGGTTACCGCAATCTGGGAAGGACGTCAGGCAGCCGAAGGCATCCTGGACTACCTGGACGTTTAACGCTGGATTGACCAGAGTCAGAAAGGGCGGCTTGCTAAGGGTAAGCCGCCCTTTTTTATTCGTGCAAACGGGGTATCATTGCTCCCCATTGTCTCTGACCATTTTTACCGACGAGAACGGGAAACTCTATGACCGAGCTGAAGAACGATCGCTTCCTGCGCGCCCTGATGCGCCAGCCTGTAGACCGCACCCCGGTGTGGATGATGCGCCAGGCAGGCCGTTACCTGCCGGAATACCGCGCAACCCGGGCCAAGGCCGGCGACTTCCTCAGTTTGTGCAAAAACACCCCGCTGGCCTGTGAGGTTACCCTGCAGCCGCTGGAGCGTTACCCCCTGGATGCCGCCATCCTGTTTTCTGACATTCTGACCATTCCCGATGCTCTAGGGCTGGGGCTCTATTTCGAAACTGGCGAAGGCCCGAAATTCCGTAAGGTCATTCGTTCGGAAGCAGATGTGGATGCACTGCCCAGGATGAATGCCGAGTCTGACCTGGACTACGTGATGAATGCGGTGTCTACCATTCGCCGGGAGCTGAATGGCCGTGTGCCTCTGATCGGCTTCTCTGGCAGCCCCTGGACGCTGGCCACCTACATGATTGAAGGTGGCTCTTCCAAGACCTTCTCTGAAGCCAAAAAGCTGATGTACGGCCAGCCGGAGGTGATGCATCGTCTGTTGGACCATCTGGCGGATTCGGTGATTGACTACCTCAACGGCCAGATCAAGGCCGGCGCCCAGGCTGTGCAGATTTTTGATACCTGGGGTGGTGTGTTGAGCAGCTGGGCCTATGAAGAGTTTTCCCTGCGCTACATGAAGAAGATTGTTGATGGTCTGATTCGAGAGAGCGAAGGTCGCCGGGTGCCGGTGATTGTTTTCACCAAGAACGGTGGTCAGTGGCTGGAGTCTATCGCTGATTGTGGCGCCGATGCTGTGGGGCTGGACTGGACGACGGACATCGGCAACGCCCGTGCCCGCGTGGGCGACAAGGTGGCCCTGCAGGGCAACATGGACCCGGCCATGCTGTATGCGCCGAAGGCGCGCATTCGCCAGGAGGTGGCGGATATCCTGAAGCGCTATGGTTCTGGCTCGGGGCATGTGTTCAACCTTGGACATGGGATTACGCCGGATGTGGATCCGGAGCATGCCGGGGCGTTTATTGAGGCGGTTGTTGAGCTTAGTGGGCAGTATCACCAGTAAAGCCGAACTTGGGGGATTGCCGTTTCTCCTAGCCTGCAAGATTGGTGTTTGAGGGCCGGTAGAGCGGCCTCCGAAAAACCGCTACGAGCCCCCGCAAGCGGGTCCGGCCAGCAATCATAGATTGCTGTCGTTCGGCTGCACATGAAGCTTCGCTTCATAAACGCTTGCCTCACCCCTGTGCGCTTCTCTCCGGCCATCCATGGCCTCCGACATTTTTCGGAGGCCGTCCCAGCAGCCTGCGTTCGGGCTTTATCAGAATATCCTCCCCCTCCCGTGTTAAAGCTATCGCTGTACTCACTCTTATGTCCGGTCTATAGTCAGAGGAAGCACGAACGTCGGTCTGGAGCTTGCCCTTGTCTAACAGAACATCCGAAAAACGCCGGTTTCACCGAATCAGTTTCGATGCCCCCTGTGAGCTGCATTGTCAGGATCAGGTGTGGTCAACGGAGGTGTTGGATATTTCCCTGAAGGGCGTTCTCGTTCAGCGGCCAGAAGGCTGGAAGGTTCCGTTGAATAAGCCCTGTGAGGTGGTGATTCACCTGAATGAGCATGAAGCTGCGATTGTGATGGCGGTGGAGTTGAAGCATGTGGAGGATCATCGGCTGGGATTTCGCTGCCAGTACATTGATCTGGACAGTGCGTCGCACTTGAAGCGGTTGGTGGAGCTGAATCTCGGGGATCAGGCGCTTTTGGAGAGAGAGTTTGCGCATCTGATTGACTGAGGTCGTCGTTGGGGATTACTCCGAAAGTTGCCGGTGCGTGGCAGAGGGACACCTCAAAAAATGTCGGAGGCCATGGATGGCCGGAGAGAAGCGCACATGGGTGAGGCAAGCGTTTATGAAGCGAAGCTTCATGTGCAGCCGAACGACAGCAATCTATGATTGCTGGCCGGACCCGCTTGCGGGGGCTCGTAGCGGTTTTTTGAGGTGTCCCTCTGCCGCGCGCCTTGCACCGGATTTTGCAGGCTAGGGGGCCTGGTTCAAAGCTCCTCCAAAGCCGAAAGAGCATCCGAAAGCTTTGTCACCGGAATCACCTTCATGCCATCAACAGGCTTACGCGGAACGTTGGCCTTCGGCACTAAAGCCCGGGTAAAACCGTGCTTGGCCGCCTCGTAGATACGCTCCTGGCCACTCGGTACCGGCCGGATCTCCCCAGACAAGCCAACTTCGCCAAAAATCACCAGATCCTGCGGCAGCGCCCGATTCCGGAATGACGAAACCACAGCTGACAGCAAAGCAAGATCCGCACTGGTTTCGTTGACCTTTACACCGGCCACTACATTCACAAACACATCCTGATCGGCCACATGCATGCCGCCATGGCGGTGCAGCACTGCCAGAAGCATCGCTAAGCGGTTCTGGTCAGTCCCTACCGCCACCCGTCTCGGGTAGCTCCCCTGAGCCATGTCCACGAGGGCCTGAATCTCCACCAGCATGGGCCGGGTGCCTTCCCAGACCACCATCACCACACTGCCCGGCGCCGCTTCCTCGCCTCGATTCAGGAAGATGGCGCTGGGGTTTTTCACTTCCTTCAGGCCTTGCTCCAGCATGGCGAACACACCCAGCTCATTAACGGCACCAAAGCGGTTCTTGATGCCGCGCAGGGTTCGGTAGCGGCTGTCGCTGGAGCCCTCCAGCAGGATCGAGCAGTCAATCATGTGTTCGAGCACCTTCGGCCCCGCCAGGCTGCCATCTTTGGTGACGTGCCCCACCAGCAAGAGGATGGTGCCGGTTTGCTTGGCAAAGCGGGTCAGAAAGGCGGCGCTTTCCCGAACCTGGGATACCGAGCCAGGGGCGGATTCAATGTCCGCGACATGCATTACCTGGATACTGTCGATTACCAGAATGCGGGGCTTCTCCGCTTCCGCCACCTGCATAAGCCGCTCAACGGAGGTTTCCGAGAGCATTTTCAGGTCTTTGGTGGGCAGGCCCAGCCGCTTGGCGCGCATGGCTACCTGTTGCAGGGATTCCTCACCGGTGACGTACAGCGCTGAGTGCTTCTCGGCCAGTTGGCAAACCGCCTGCAGTAGCAGGGTACTTTTGCCCGCGCCGGGGTGACCGCCCATGAGTACCGCCGAGCCTTCCACCAGGCCGCCACCCAGGACACGGTCGAATTCCTGCATGCCGGTGCTGATGCGTGCCTGCTCTGCCAGACTGACTTCGTCCAGGCTTTTTACCTCCGACAAGCTGCCGGCATAACCCTCAAAGCGGGCGCTGCGAGCACCTTTGCCGGGGCCTGAGACGCCGCGTACTTCGCTGATGGTGTTCCAGGCCTGGCAGGCGGTACATTGGCCCTGCCACTTGGAATAGTCGGCACCACACTCGGTGCATACAAAGGCGGTTTTGGCTTTGGCCATGGGTATGGTTCCGTGTCGGGCAGATCGGGCAGGGCAAGCGGGCCGACGCGAAGGCCGGCCCGGTCATCGGTTACGCCAGTTTCTTGTACTTCATACGCTTGGGCTGCATGGCGGAGTCGCCTTTGCGCTTCTTGAAGTCGGCGTCGTAATCGGTGAAGTTGCCTTCGAAGTAGACTACTTCGCCGTCGTCTTCGAACGCCAAGATGTGGGTCGCTACCCGGTCCAGGAACCAGCGGTCGTGCGAGATCACCAGTGCGGAGCCCGGGAAGTTCAGCAGGGCTTCTTCCAGAGCGCGCAGGGTTTCCACATCAAGGTCGTTGGTGGGTTCGTCCAGCAGCAGCACGTTGCCACCCTGTTTCAGCAGCTTGGCCAGGTGCAGGCGGTTGCGCTCACCGCCGGACAGGTCGCCCACCCGTTTCTGCTGGTCAGTGCCCTTGAAGTTGAAGCGGCCCACGTAGGCCCTGGACGGGGTCTCGTAGTTACCGACCTTGATGATGTCCTGGCCGTCGGAAAGCTCTTCCCACACACTCTTGCTGCCGTCGAGATCGCGCATCTGATCCACGTAGGCCAGTTCCACGGTTTCACCAACGGTGATGGTGCCAGAGTCCGGCTTGTCCATGCCTGCGATCATCTTGAACAGCGTGGATTTCCCCGCGCCGTTACCACCGATGATGCCAACAATCGCACCCGGTGGAACGTGGAACGAGACATTCTCGTACAGCAGGCGGTCGCCGAAGGCCTTGCTGATGCCGTCCACCTCGATCACCTTGTCGCCAAGGCGAGGTCCGGGCGGGATATACAGTTCGTTGGTTTCGTTGCGCTTCTGGAATTCCTGGGAGCTCATCTCCTCGAAGCGGGCCAGTCGTGCCTTGCTCTTGGACTGGCGGCCCTTGGCGTTGGTGCGTACCCATTCCAGCTCGTGCTTGATGGCTTTCTGGTGAGCGGCCTCCTGCTTGGCCTCCATCTCCAGGCGCTTCTCTTTGTTCTCCAGCCACTGACTGTAGTTGCCCTCGAACGGAATGCCGTGGCCACGGTCCAGTTCCAGGATCCAGCCGGCGACGTTGTCCAGGAAGTAACGGTCGTGAGTGATGGCGACAACGGTGCCGTCGTAATCATGCAGGAAGCGCTCCAGCCAGGCCACGGATTCGGCATCCAGGTGGTTGGTAGGCTCGTCCAGCAGGAGCATGTCAGGGCCGGACAGCAGCAGGCGGCACAGGGCCACACGGCGGCGCTCGCCACCTGACAGCACTTTGACCTTCTGGTCCCAGGCCGGCAGTCGCAGGGCGTCTGCCGCCACTTCCATCTTGCGCTCTATGTCGTGGCCATCGGTAGCCTGGATAATGGCTTCCAGTTCGCCCTGTTTCTTGGCCAGTTCGTCAAAGTCCGCATCCGGCTCGGCGTAGGCGGCGTAAACCTTGTCCAGCTCCGCCAGAGCGTTGTGTACGTGCGAGACGGACTCGTCAACGATTTCCTTTACGGTCTTCTCTTCGTCCAATTCCGGCTCCTGCGGCAGGTAGCCCACATTGATGCCGGGCTGTGGCCGGGCCTCACCGATGTAATCCTGGTCGACACCCGCCATAATACGCAGCAGGGTGGATTTACCGGCGCCGTTCAAACCAAGTACGCCGATTTTGGCGCCCGGGAAGAAGCTCAGAGAGATGTCTTTCAGAATTTCCCGCTTGGGCGGTACCACCTTGCCCACGCGGTTCATGGTGTATACGTATTGAGCCATTTTGGCATATTCCTTTTATCAAACAGTAGCTTGAAAAATGAAAGCACGTCAGGCGACTGATCGAGGACTTCGGGGTGAGCGATCCGGGATCGTCAAAATCAGGGATGATTTTGTCGAGCGTACAGGGACGTATTTACAGCGTATCCCGGATCGCTCACCCCGAAGGCCGATACCACGGACGTCGGTACCTGAGAACAATAACCGGGTAAGGTATCTAAAGCGTTCCGCGATAGCAATTGACAGCCTCCGGTGTGCCGGTATCTGCGGACGGCATAAAGGATGATTTTTAACCCGCTTTCAAGATAGAATAGCGGCCCAATTTTTCAGGGGTTCCGGCTTGCAAAGAGGCATCGCCGGGCCAGCCATACAGACAGGGGCAGAACATCCATGTTTACTCGTGATATGAAAATCGCCGGTTTCGATGACGAACTTTGGAACGCTATGCAGGCGGAAGAAAAGCGCCAGGAAGCACACATCGAACTGATCGCGTCTGAAAACTACACCAGCCCGCGGGTGATGGAAGCCCAAGGTAGTGTGCTGACCAACAAGTACGCTGAAGGTTACCCCGGCAAGCGTTACTACGGTGGCTGCGAGTTTGTGGACATCGCTGAGGATCTGGCCATTGCCCGCGCCAAGGAGCTGTTTGGTGCCGCCTACGCCAACGTGCAGCCGCATTCCGGTTCACAGGCCAACTCTGCGGTGTTCATGGCGCTGCTCAAGCCCGGTGATACCGTTCTGGGTATGAGTCTTGCTCACGGTGGGCACCTGACCCACGGTGCCAGCGTGAACTTCTCCGGCAAGATCTACAACGCGGTTCAGTATGGCCTGAACCCGGAGACCGGTCTGATCGATTATGACGAAGTGGAAGCACTGGCTGTCGAGCACAAGCCGAAAATGATCATCGCGGGCTTCTCTGCTTACTCTCAGGAGCTGGACTTTGCCCGTTTCCGTGCCATCGCCGACAAGGTGGGCGCGTATCTGTTTGTTGACATGGCCCACGTGGCCGGTCTGGTCGCCGCTGGCGTCTACCCGGATCCGGTACCTCACGCCCACGTAGTTGCGACCACCACGCACAAAACCCTGCGCGGCCCACGTGGCGGCCTGATCCTGGCCTGTGATGACGAAGATCTGCAGAAGAAGCTGAACTCCGCTGTGTTCCCAGGCGGTCAGGGCGGCCCGTTGATGCACGTGATTGCGGCCAAGGCCGTGTGCTTCAAGGAAGCCATGAGCGACGAGTTCAAGGCCTACCAGCAGCAGGTCGTGAAGAACGCAGCCGCCATGGCAGAGGTGTTCATCGAGCGCGGCTTTGACGTGGTTTCCGGTGGTACCAAGAACCACCTGTTCCTGGTGAGCCTGATCAAACAGGATATTACCGGTAAAGACGCGGATGCCGCACTGGGCAAAGCACACATTACCGTGAACAAGAACGCCGTGCCGAACGATCCTCGTTCACCGTTCGTAACGTCCGGGCTGCGCATTGGTACTCCTGCGGTGACCACACGCGGCTTCAAGGAAGCCGAGTGTCGGGATCTGGCGGGCTGGATGTGTGACATCCTCGATAACCTTGAAGACGAAGCGGTTAACAGCCGTGTGCGGGAGCAGGTGGAAGCTGTCTGCGCACGGTTCCCGGTCTACGGCTAACAGGCTTAGAGACAGGTCAGCCCGGGCGCTCCGGTGAGTGCCCGGGTTCTTTCTTTCCGGAGCAGGTGATTTATGCATTGTCCTTTCTGTGGTGAAGCCGATACCAAGGTGATTGATTCGCGCCTGGTGGCCGAGGGTGACCAGGTTCGCCGCCGCAGGGAGTGTCTGTCCTGTCGTGAGCGATTTACCACCTTTGAAACTGCCGAGCTGGTGATGCCCCGGGTCGTTAAGCAGGATGGTACCCGGCAGCCATTTGATGAAGAAAAGCTGCGGGCCGGCATCATGAAAGCTCTGGAAAAACGTCCGGTCAGCATTGAGGAAATCGATGCCGCCCTGAACCGTATCAAGTATCGTCTCCGCTCGACTGGTGAGCGTGAAGTCAAGTCGATGCAGTTGGGTGAGGAGGTAATGACCGAGCTGCGCCAACTGGACAAGGTTGCCTACGTGCGTTTTGCGTCGGTTTACCGCAGTTTTCAGGACATCAACGAGTTCAAGGAAGAGATCGAGCGGCTGTCCCAGGGTAATGGCGATACCGCGGTGGATGTTGCCAGGGCATTGGTGGATAACGGTACAGACAAAGGCAAGGCATGATTTCAGACCGTGATCGGGCAATGATGGCCCGGGCCGTTCAGCTGGCCTGGCGCGGTCGCTATTCCACCCATCCAAATCCCCGTGTTGGTTGTGTTATTGCCAAAGGCGATCTGATTGTGGGCGAGGGCTGGCACGAGCGTGCCGGTGAAGCCCACGCGGAAGTGCGTGCTTTGAGCCAGGCCGGCCATGAGGCTCGGGGAGCCACCGCCTACGTTACCCTGGAGCCGTGCAGCCACTACGGGCGCACGCCGCCCTGCGCACGGGCACTGATAGATGCCGGTGTGGCCCATGTGTTTGCCGCCACCAAAGACCCCAACCCGTCTGTGTCCGGTCGGGGGCTGGATATGCTAAGGGAGGCTGGCATACGGGTGACCGAAGGCGTGATGGCCGATGAGGCTGCGCGTCTGAATCCTGGCTTCATGAAGCGTATGAATACCGGTCGCCCCTGGGTGCGGCTGAAGATGGCGGCCAGTCTCGATGGCCGGACCGCCATGGCCAGCGGTGAAAGCCAGTGGATAACGGGCCCGGAAGCGCGCGCGGATGTGCAGCGTTTGCGGGCGATCAGCGACGCTATCCTCACCGGGGTAGGCACGGTACTGGCGGATGACCCCTCGTTGACCGTTCGGCGGGACGAGATGGGCGATATCGGCGATGCCACGGATCCGTCCCGGCAGCCGTTGCGGGTGATCGCCGACCGGGATGCCCGTACGCCCGCCACCGCCAGGATTCTTCAGGGTGGCAATGTGCAGGTATTTTGCGCCAGTTCGGCGCTGGCCTCAGGCCCGGCCCAGGATCTGGCTGCGCTCGGCGTCAGCCTCACCGGGGTTGCCTGGAAAGATAACGGTGTTGATGTCGCCGAGTTGCTGGACGCGCTGGGTGAGCTTGGTATTAACGAATTGCTGGTTGAGGCCGGCCCTACACTGGCTGGTACGTTCATCGGTGAAAATCTCGTGGACGAGCTCTGGCTTTACCAGGCCCCGGTTTTCCTGGGTAGTACTGGCAGGCCGACAGCGCATCTGCCGCTGGAGACCATGGCCGACAAAGTGCAATGGAAGGTGCTGGATCGTCGTCAGGTGGGTGAGGATCAGCGTCTGATCCTGGCTCGCCACTAATCATTCAATCCATTCCCCGTGAACCGGCTAGACTGTCGGGAGGGGTGAAAGGGTGCAGAACCGTATGGCACTGAACAGCATTGAAGAAATCATTGAAGACATTCGCCAGGGCAAAATGGTCATCCTGATGGATGATGAGGATCGCGAGAATGAGGGCGATCTGGTGATGGCAGCGGAGCACTGCACGGCAGAGGCCATCAACTTCATGGCCCGCTTTGGCCGCGGACTCATCTGTATGCCCATGACCCGTGATCGCTGCGAACAGCTGGGCCTGCCGTTGATGGTTCAGCAGAATGCCTCTGGCTTCGGAACCAAATTTACCCTGTCTATCGAAGCCCGTGAGGGTGTTACCACGGGCATTTCCGCAGCGGACCGGGCTCGTACCGTGCAGGCAGCGGTTGCCCGGGATGCCAAGGCTTCTGACCTGGTGCAGCCGGGGCATATTTTCCCGCTGATGTCCGATCCTGGTGGCGTTCTCAGCCGTGCCGGTCACACCGAAGCGTCCTGCGATCTGGCGGCCCTGGCCGGCTGTGAGCCGGCCGGCGTGATCTGTGAAATCATGAATGATGACGGTTCCATGGCCCGGCGCCCGGATCTTGAAAAGTTCGCAGAAGACCATGATCTGAAAATCGGCACCATCGCAGACCTGATTCATTACCGCACCATGAACGAGCGAACGGTGGAGTGTGTGGAGCAGAACGAACTGGATACCGAGTACGGCGTGTTCAAGCTGCACACCTACCGGGACAATATTCAGGGTGCAACCCATCTGGCGATGGTCATGGGCGATATCCAGCCGGAGGAGCCGGTGTTTGTGCGTGTGCACATTACCGACACCCTGCGTGACCTGCTTGGCGCACGCCGTAAAGATTCCCGGAGCTGGCCGCTGCACCATGCCCTGGAGAAGGTTGCGGAAGAAGGCAAAGGTGTGGTGGTGCTGCTTAACAGCGCCGAAGACAGCTACAACCTGGAAGACCGGATTCAGGAGTTCTTTGACAAAGGGCAGGGCTCCTCAGGCAAGGGCAGTTCCGGCGTGTATTTCACCGTCGGTACCGGTTCCCAGATTCTCCGGGATCTTGGCGTAGGTA
Source organism: Marinobacter sp. ST-43 (assembly GCF_030541085.1). Lineage (NCBI taxonomy): Bacteria > Pseudomonadati > Pseudomonadota > Gammaproteobacteria > Pseudomonadales > Marinobacteraceae > Marinobacter > Marinobacter sp. ST-43. The sequence goes on along the minus strand of NZ_JASSVO010000016.1, from coordinate 44,713 downwards.
AAATGCGCCTGCTCAGTCCGCCGGTTAAATTCTCCGCCATCTCCGGTTTCGACCTGGAAGTGGTGGAATACGTACCTTACGCCCCCGAATGATAAACCCGGTTGTCGGCAACAAGACGACGACCCGCGAAGGAGCCCGAGATGGCAGATATCAAAGTAATTGAAGGTGATTTTACCCAGTGCAGTGGCCGCTATGCGCTGGTGGTTGGCCGGTTTAACGGCTTTGTTGTGGAAAGCCTGGTGGAAGGCGCAGTGGATACCTTGCGTCGTCATGGTATTTCCAATGATGACATTGCCATCATCCGCGTGCCGGGTGCCTATGAAATGCCGTTGGCGGTCAAGCGTGTTGCCGAAACCTCGGACTACGATGCCATCATCGCGCTGGGCGCAGTGATTCGCGGTGGTACGCCGCATTTTGAATACGTTGCGGGCGAGGCCTCCAGCGGCCTGGGCGCGGTCAGCCTGGAAACTGATGTGCCGGTTACCTTCGGCGTATTGACCGTAGATTCCATTGAGCAGGCCATCGAGCGCTCCGGCACCAAGGCCGGCAACAAGGGTGCGGAAGCCGCCATTACTGCCCTGGAAATGGTCAGTCTGTTCAAAAAGTTGGGTGAGTAATGAGCGAAGCGGGTGACACTTCTCCCCAGCCGGGGAAAACCGGCCAGCCCAAGGCAGGCGATCGCCGCCGGGCACGGGCGCTGGCCATGCAGGGTTTGTATCAGCGGCACTTCAGCAAAACGCCGATTTCTGATATCGAAGCCGAGTTCATGGTCGACAACGACATGAGCAAGGTCGATATCATGTATTTTCGGGATCTTCTGCGTGGCGTTCACCGCGAGCAGGCGGAGCTCGACAAACTGCTGGAGCCGTTTCTGGATCGCCCCCTCAAGGAGGTCGACCCGGTAGAACTGGCGATTGTCCGCCTGGGAGCCTATGAGCTGAAACATCGCATTGATGTGCCCTACAAAGTGGTCATCAACGAGGGCATTGAAATGGCCAAACGCTTTGGTGGCACCGAAGGGCACAAGTTTGTGAACAGCATTCTGGACAAACTCAGCCGCCGGCTTCGCCTGGCCGAGACCCGTCCGCGTTGATTCATGGGTGAGTTTGAGCTGATCCGGACGTATTTCCAGCCGCTGGCCGATGGTGCCGGGCAGGATCAGCTCCTTCTTGGCCCCGGTGATGACTGCGCTATCCAGCGGGTACCGCCGGGGCAGGATCTGGTGTTTTCTGTGGACACCCTGGTAGAGGGCGTTCATTTTCCTTCCGATTATTCGCCCGCTTATCTCGGATGGCGGGCCCTGGCTGTTGCGGTAAGTGATCTGGCCGCCATGGGCGCAAGCCCGGTCTGTTTTACCCTGGCTTTAACCTTGCCAGACGCCAACCCGGGCTGGCTGAAGCCGTTTTCCGAGGGGCTGGCCCGGGCCAGCAAAGCTTTTGGTATCGCCCTGGCGGGCGGAGACACTACCCGAGGGCCCCTGACAATCACCATCCAGGTGCATGGCACCGTTGACAACGGGCGTGCGCTGTATCGATCCGGCGCGAAGCCCGGCGACCTGATATGTGTCAGTGGCCCGCTGGGGGCGGCCGGTGCCGCTCTGGATTACCTTGATGAAACCGACCCCTCGCCTGCGCAGCTTGCCTTGTTATCCCATTATCATTTTCCCCAGCCGCGCCTGGAATTAGGGCAGCAGCTAGCCGGCCGGGCCTCCTCTGCCATTGATATTTCAGATGGGCTCCTGGCCGATCTCAGTCATATTCTTGAGGCCTCGGGCACCGGCGCACGAATCGACACGGGGCGTATTCCGATGATGGCGGAGTTGGTTGCGTTAAAGGGCGAGAATGCCCGGGATCTGGCGTTAGGGGCAGGAGATGACTATGAGCTTTGCATCACCATTCCGCCGGAAATCTTCGAAACGCTTGAGCATTCTGTGGCCCGAGAACTGGCGGTCATTGGAGTGATCACTTCGGAACCGGGCCTGCAGTTGAGCGGCCCGGCCCCGAGTGGCATTCAAGGATATGAACACTTTGGGAGACCTGCATGAGTGATGACCTGATGCATGAACCGGATGCCGCCCAGGCCATCTTGCCTCCAGGCTTTCTGAAAAACCCGGTGCATCTGCTGGCCTTTGGTTTTGGCAGTGGCGCAGCGCCCAGGGCGCCGGGAACCTGGGGCAGTCTCGCCGCTATTCCAGTTTGGTATGGCTTTTCCTGGCTGCCGCCGGTGGCCTATTGGCTGGTGGTTCTGGCGGCGTTTCTGGTGGGTATCTGGTTGTGCGGCAAAACCGCGACAGATCTGAAAGTGCATGATCACGGCGGTATTGTCTGGGATGAGTTTGTGGGGATGTGGATTGCCCTGGGTCTGTTTCCGGATCAGCTTTACGGGGTACTCATGGCGTTCATGCTGTTCCGGCTGTTTGACGTGTGGAAGCCCTGGCCCATCAGCTGGCTGGACGAGCGCCTACCCGGAGGGCTCGGTATTATGGTGGACGATGTCGTCGCCGGCGCCATGGCGCTGGGTTGCCTTTGGGCGATTGACGTCTGGGTGATGCCCTATATTATCTAGCGGGGCATCACCCATTCGGTATTGTTGGGTGGGTTAGTGCACCTGCTGCTCTTCCGGCAGCATGCGAACAACATGCAGAAAGCGTTTAAGGCCGACCTCTGCCCGCTCTCTCGAAGCAAACGGCCCGCTGTCGAAGCCCTCTCGGGTGGTAAAGTACCATTTGCTCCCTACGCAGAAAAAACGACTGCTGCGAAACGGGACGGGGCCTTGCTCTCCTGTCCTGCGCTGAGTGTCCATGGTTTCTCCTGAGCCCACTTGTTCTTTTCTTCTCGGGCTGTGCGTTGTGTAAGCCGACTTGTTTAAAATTAATCCAATTGCAGCCGAATTCAACAATTTTTTACATTCTTACGTTGGGCATCACATTCCGGACCTTTCAGCATCGAAAGCGAATTCGATTGTGTGCCTTGCTCTGATCAGCCGGGATGGTCAGAATGCTTGGCAGCGTTGCCCTCAACATTGCAGGCCGTGCCAACGGCCATCCCTATGGATAAGGAGATGAAGTGAGTATGTGTCACGTTCCAAGGCTTTTCAAGTTGCTGGCTGTTCTGGTGAGTGTGGTCATGGCGGGTTGTGCGTCTACCGTGGCCAGGGTCGATACCTGGGAAGGCCAACTGCCCGCGGCAACGGAGCCGGCAGTGCTTCAGGCGCCCGGTGCGATACAGGTGGTCAGCGTGAATGGCCGGAGCATGACCAATTTCCTGATCGACGACCTGGCACTGGATTACGGTTTGCTGCCTGGTGAAAACGAAGTGGTGTTCAACTATAAAACCATCTGGGCCAAGGCCGGTGTGGTGCGCAATGGCGAATCCAAAGTTCATGTCATTGAGAGCGGTCCTCAGGTGGCACGGTTCGAGGCGAGCCCGGACGCGGTCTACCGTTTCGAGTTTGACAAGCCGGGCAGCCGCCAGGAAGCCGAAGCCATGATGGAGAGCTTCTCGGCAAAGATTGTTGCCGGTAACGGTACCGTGGTGGCGGTATCTGAGGAATGGGACGGACAGTCCCGGTGGACAGCCAACCGCACTCCGGTACCGGTGTCTGACGCAGAAAGTGTCGGGCGCACCCAGGACGGCACCGCACTGGAACAGCTCAAAGCCATTTGGGCAGATGCTTCGGATGAAGAGAAGAAAGCCTTTCTGCGTTGGGCATTCGAATAATCCCGGGCCGGGCCTGCGGGCCCGGCTTTTTCATTATCTGATTAGTTCTGCAGCTCACACCCCGGTTACCGTCTGAATCTGCCCAGCCCGCCTTTCAGCAGTTTTTCCACGTAGGCAAGGACATCGTCGGTCATGTTGTGTTGTGGTTCCGGAAACTGCTCATGGCCCTGATCGGGGCCCAGCTCTACTGCTGCTTTCTCTATCGCTTCCAGGCTGTCATGTACCAGCTCCGGTAGCTGATCGCTGTCGGCGACCACGTCCGGGCAAAGAGTAAAGTTCAGGGTGAGCTGGCCCTGGTAGCTGACCGCAACAATCACCAACCCAAGGCTGTCGAATAATGGGGCACTGTTGTACTGGCGCACCAGTCGGGCACCTTGCAGGTACAGCGGTACCTGCGGGCCCGGTACGTTGGTAATCGGCACGTTGAACAGTGGCTGGTAGCGCTGTGCGACCTGCAGCTCGGAATACAGGCGGGCGGACAGTGCCAGCAGCGTTGACGGAAGTAGCTCGGTCAGCCGGTCTGCGGCTATGGCTTCACGGTAGGGCTCGGATTCAACCGCATTGCGGTGAATTCGCCGGATCCGGGCTGCCGGGTTGGGTTCTGCGGTGGCCAGGTCCAGCAACATGGCCGACATCTGGTTGCCCGTGGCCTTGCGAAGACTGCTGGAGCGAACCGAGATCGGCGTCATGGCGACCAGCGATGTTTTCGTTTCGATGTTCTGGTTGGCGAGGTATCGGGCCAGGGTTTCGGCGCACAGGCCGAGGACCACATCGTTCAGGGTGACGTCGGCCAAGGAGCCTTTGATGGCTTTGAGCCGGGACAATTCCACGCTGGTCGAGACAATCCGCCGGTTGGCGGTAATCTGCCGGTTGAAGGGGCTGTGGGGCGCGGTGAACAAGGGCAGTGGCAATGGCAGCTTGTGTAATTGCTTCTGGATCAGCCCACGGGTGGTGGCTTCGGCGGCGTTATAGGCCAGAGAGGCCAGCTGCATCGGCGTTTTCAGCATGTTGGCGCCGGCCTGCAGGAAAACCCGCTCTTCTGAAGGTTCCTGCCTTGGCAGCCAGGGACGTGGTGGCGTGATGGTTCTCGGGCTGGGTGTGTACTCCAGTAGCTTGCCCATGATTTCCTCACCGCTAAACGCGTCAATGGCGGCATGGTGCAGCTTCACGATCAGTGCAAACCCTTCTTTTTCACCCTCCGGATCGTCGATCCGGAAACCATCGACAAAGGTGATGTGCCAGAGTGGTCGGTCCCGTTTCAGCGGCTCTTCAAGAATCTTCGAGGCCAGGGATATCAGGCTGGCCTGCTTGCCGTGTTCGCCAAGGTTTACGTAGGCCAGGTGCCGCTCGATGCTGAAATCGGCGTCGTCCACCCAATAGGGGCGGCCAAGCCGGAGAGGGATTTCTTTCAGCTTCTGGCGGAACAGAGGTACCACGTGGAGCCGGCTGCGCAGATAGGCGACGAAGGTGCTGAATGCCAGTGGATTAGACAGCCCGCTGGCATCGAACAGATAAATGCCGCCGATGTGCATCGGGGTGGTGTCCGATTCCAGATACAGGAACGAGGCATCCAGTTCCGACAGCTGACGCATGGAACGCACTCCTTGTGTTTCTCGTTGTACTCGGCTGACCAGTATACTTCAGACCGTGAATTCGCCGGTTGGCTCCGTTGCCTCAGGAATCCGCCGGCTTGAGCCACTGGCTCAGGCTCTGGTCTTCGCTCAGCCGGTTCCAGAACCACATCAGCGCCTTGCCTTTGTCTTCGCTGTGCCGGGCCAGGTGGATGGCGATCGGGGGGCGTGGTTCATGCACTGCTTTCGCCACCAGCCGGCCTGAGGACAGTGCCTCCCGGATGCGTGGCAAGGGTAGCCAGCCAACGCCAAGGCCCGCTTCCTGTATGGCAATTTTCTGGTCGATGTTGGTGACGGTCAAGGTTCGTTGGCGCCGGAAGATACCGGCGTGACCAGGTGGCAGTGCGCGGGAGGTATCGGCGGCAACGGCTGCGGGAAATGGGGCGATGTCACTTTCTGTCAGGGGTTCTTGTGCCTGGGCCAGAGGGTGGCTGGCCGCCACGGCAAAGACGAACGGTATCTCCCCCAGTGGCTTGGTGGTAAAGCTTCCGGCGGGCTTGCTGAGCTGGTCTGCGCCGATCACCATGTCGACGCGCCTGCTTTGCAGGGCGTCCCAGGCGCCTGCAAAGACCTCCTCCACCACCTGTACATCCACTGGAACGCCCAATTGGTAAAAAGCGTCAATCGCCGGAAACAGGCATTGTGCCGGCAGCAGCGAGTTGAATCCTATTCTTAGCCTGGTTTCCCAGCCCTGAGCTACCTGGCGGGTAGAGTGAGCCAGGTTCTCGGCGGCTTCAAGCAGGGAGCGGCCTTCCTCCAGCAGGTAACGACCGGCGGGCGTGAGCACGGCTTTGTGGCCGGTTCGGTCAAAGACACTGACACTGAGGTCTTCCTCAAGCTTCTGAACGGTGTAACTGATGGCCGAGGGAACCCGGAACAGTTCGCTGGCTGCACCGGCAAAACTGCCCTTGCGGTCGATAGCGTCCAGTACTTTGAGTGCGTCGATGGTAATGGCTGTATGCATGTTCGAATAATCTGAAAGTGTTTGCCAGAAATGCTTGCTATCAGCCTAGCAGCACAGTCGTTAGCCTGTCTCTATTAATTCAGAACCGGGTCGGCCCCATCACACTTCATCAGGGCAAATGTCATGGTGGCTGACCTCGCAGGAGGGTAGTTATGGGCTTGTTGTTTGACGGCTGTTGGCACGATCAGTGGTATGACACGGGCAAAACCGGCGGCAAGTTTGAGCGCGAAGCGGCGCGGTTCCGGAACTGGGTAACCGCTGACGGCTCCGCCGGGCCGGCCGGAGAGGGTGGTTTTCCTGCAGTGAGCGGCCGGTATCACCTGTATGTGTCCATGGCCTGCCCCTGGGCCCACCGCACGCTTATTTTCCGTAAGCTCAAAGCTCTGGAGAAGCATATTTCGGTGTCTGTCGTGCACCCGGACATGGTGGAAAACGGCTGGGAATTCCGGCCCGGTCGCAAAGAACATCAAGACGACTTGTATAATTTTGACTTCATGCACCAGATTTATACCCGTGCCGCCCCGCATTATTCTGGCCGGGTCACGGTGCCGGTGTTGTGGGACAAAGAGCGCGAAACCATTGTCAGTAATGAATCCGCAGACATTATCCGGATGTTCAATTCCGCCTTTGATGGCCTTGAGGGTGTGAATAACGACCGGGATTTCTACCCGGAAAGCCTGCGTGGTGACATCGAGGCGGTGAATGAACGGGTTTACCACACGGTGAACAATGGCGTTTATAAAGCCGGGTTCGCCACTGCGCAGGACAAGTATGAGGAGGCCTATCAGGCCCTGTTCGACTCCCTGGACTGGCTGGAAGAAAGGCTGGCGGAAAAGCGCTATCTCACCGGTAACCGGCTAACCGAGGCCGATTGGCGGCTGTTCACCACGTTGATCCGGTTTGATGCGGTGTATTACAGCCACTTCAAGTGCAACCGCCAGAAGATCCGCGACTATCCGAATCTGTCCGGCTATGTGCGGGAGCTATATCAGGTGCCGGGCGTGGCTGAAACCGTGGATCTGGGCCAGATCAAGCGTCACTACTATGTAAGTCAGCGCACCATAAACCCAACCCAGATTGTGCCGGTGGGGCCAGAGCTGGAATTCGAAGCACCCCACGGGCGTGAACATCTCGGCTGAATGGGCCCGGTCTACTAGCTGACCCGGGCTACCGCCACTTCGGTCAATAATTCCAGCGCCTGCCGGTGCTCAGAGCCCGGCAGGCAGGCCAGCAGGTCTCTCGCGATCTGCGCCTGCTCTTTTGCTTTTGTCATGGTGTATTCGATGGCACCGGACGCCTTAACGATATCCAGTACCTTCGGCAGGTCATCCAGCCCTCCCTTCCGGATGGCCTGGCGGATCAGTTGCCTTTCGGCTTCGCTACCATTGGCCATGGCGTAGATCAGCGGCAGGGTAGTTTTGCCTTCCGCCAGGTCGTCTCCCACGTTCTTGCCCATGGTTTCGGCATCGCCCTGATAATCGAGAACGTCATCAACCAGCTGGAATGCCAGCCCGAGGTGTTTGCCATAGTCTTTCAGGGCATTTTCCTGTTCCCTGCTGGCTCCGGCCAGCAGGGCGCCCGTGTGGGACGCGGCTTCAAACAGCATGGCGGTCTTGTTGTGGATAACGACCATATACTGGTCTTCGCTCAAGTCCGGGTTCTTCACGTTCATCAGCTGCATCACCTCTCCCTCGGCAATAACGGCCGTGGCGTGCGACAGCACGTTCATGATCGGCAGGCTCTGCAGCTCGACCATCATTTCGAAGGCCCGGGCATAGAGGAAATCACCGACCAGTACGCTGGGCGCGTTGCCCCATTTTGCGTTGGCTGTGCTGCGGCCGCGGCGCATATCGGAGGTGTCTACCACATCGTCGTGCAGCAGTGTGGCGGTATGCAGGAATTCAATCACAGCAGCCAGCTTCAGATGATCGTCTTTCTGGTAGCCGGCGGCCTGGCTGGCCAGGAGAACCAGCAAAGGTCGCAGGCGTTTGCCGCCACTTTCGATAATGTACTGGGCAATTTTCTCAACCAGCGGGACATCGGAAGCGAGCCGCTTGATGATAAGGTCGTTAACGCGGCTGAAATCATCCGCTACGGTGTCGTAGATGCGCTGGGCTGTCATCGGGCCGGTAAGTCCCTTGCTGGTGTTTTCGTTGAGTTTTCGGGCAGGTCGCGGCAATGCTAGGTATTGCTGCTTACAGTGTCAACTTGAGCCGGAATCCGGCTTGTATTGGTCGACGGGTTTTCGTACAATCACGCGCCCAACTCATCCCAACCTGCGCTCCCTGCAATAGGGTCGCCAGAGTGCTTCCCTTAGAACCAGGTGGATAAGAGCAGGGATGGGTCAATCGCGGAGACTATGAATGTACGCAGTTATTGTTAGCGGTGGTAAGCAGCACCGTGTAAAAGAAGGCGAAACTCTGAAGCTGGAAAAGCTGGAAGTTGAAACCGGCGGTTCCGTTGAGTTTGATCGTGTTCTTCTGGTTGCCAATGGCGACGACGTAAAAGTTGGCGCTCCGGTTGTTGAAGGTGCCAAGGTGACCGCAGAAGTGGTTAGCCACGGTCGTCACGACAAAGTGAACATCATCAAGTTCCGTCGTCGTAAGCATCACATGAAGCGTCAGGGCCACCGTCAGTGGTTTACTGAAGTCAAGATCACGGGTATCCAGGGCTAAGCCCTCGAATAACCCCTTAATGAAGGAGGCTGGTAATGGCTCATAAAAAGGCAGCAGGTAGTACCCGTAACGGTCGCGATTCCGAGTCGAAACGACTTGGTGTCAAGCGCTACGGTGGCGAGTCTGTATCTGCAGGCAGCATCATCGTTCGTCAGCGTGGCACCCGTTTCCACGCTGGCAGCAACGTAGGCATTGGCAAGGACCACACCCTGTTCGCGAAAGCGGAAGGTCAGGTGAAGTTCGAAACCAAAGGCCCGCAGAACCGCAAGTTCGTAAGCATCGTTCCGGCTGCGTAAGCAGCGGCGATCCGGTTCTGTTGAACCTTGGGTTTGCCTGATATGCTGATTTAGTCAGTTCTCAGGTGAATCCGGAGCCCCGCAAAGCTTCCTTGAGGCTGCGGGGCTTTTTAGTTTATGCAAAGGCATTTGGCGTATGAAATTTGTAGACGAAGCCACCATCATTGTTGAAGCCGGTAAAGGCGGGCATGGTTGCCTGAGCTTCCGGCGGGAAAAGTACGTGCCAAAGGGTGGTCCCGACGGCGGTGACGGTGGGGATGGCGGTTCCGTCTATCTGGAGGCGGACAGCGCACTCAATACCCTGATTGATTACCGCTTTCAGCGTAAATACAAGGCCCAGAATGGTGAGCCGGGCGCTGGCCGTAACTGCACCGGTACCAAAGGCGAAGATCTGGTGCTGCCGGTGCCAGTTGGCACGACGGTGGTGGATATGGATACTCATGAAGTGCTGGGTGATCTCACCAAAGAAGGTCAGCGTCTGAAAGTGGCTCAGGGTGGTTTTCACGGCCTTGGCAATACCCGTTTCAAGTCGTCCGTTAATCGTGCTCCTCGTCAGACCTCCAAAGGGTCTGAGGGTGAGGCGCGTAATCTGCGTCTGGAACTGAAGGTTCTGGCTGATGTCGGTCTGCTGGGTTTGCCCAATGCCGGCAAGTCTACGTTCATCCGGTCGGTTTCCGCCGCGCGCCCGAAGGTAGCGGATTATCCCTTCACCACCCTGGTGCCAAATCTTGGTGTGGTCAGTGTGCAGGCCCATCAAAGCTTTGTTATCGCGGATATCCCTGGTCTGATTGAGGGGGCCGCGGAGGGAGCAGGGCTTGGTATTCGTTTCCTGAAGCACCTGGTCCGGACGCGCTTGTTGCTGCACCTGGTGGATGTTGCTCCTTATGACGGCTCGTCCCCGGCCGACGCGGTCAGGGCGATTGCTCACGAACTCGAAAAGTTCAGTGAAACACTGGCCAGCCGTCCTCGTTGGCTGGTGCTGAACAAGGTCGATATGGTCGCTGAGGAAGATCGTGAGGCCCATTGTCAGGCCATTGTTGATGAGCTTGGCTGGGAGGGGCCTGTGTTCCGCATTTCCGCGCTGAGTGGTGAGGGCACCAAACCTCTGGTGCAGGCCGTGATGCGCTGGATTGAGGAGCAGGCTGAGCAGGAAGCCGACAATCCCGATTTCGCTGAGCAGGAAGCCGCGCGCAGGCGTCGCATGGACGAAGAGGCCCGTCAGAAAATTGAGGCGGATCGTCAGGCCCGTAGAGCGGCCCGTAACGCGGATGATGACGACGACTTTGACGACGATGATTACGACGTTGAAGTGGTTTACGCACCGGAATAACTCACTAACGGAAGAGACCGTACCGCTATCATGAGTGAACGCCTTCAGCTTCGACAGGCCCGCCGCCTGGTGGTCAAGATCGGTAGTGCCTTGCTGACCAATGATGGCAAAGGCCTGGATGTGGCCGCGTTGGGGTTGTGGGTAGATCAGATCGCAGAGCTGATTGCCGAAGGGGTGGAGGTGGTGGTGGTGTCCTCCGGCTCGGTCGCCGAAGGCATGAGTCGCCTTGGTTGGACCGTTCGCCCCCAGCACCTGCACGAGTTGCAGGCTGCGGCTGCTGTGGGGCAGATGGGGCTTGTGCAGACCTGGGAGGCCCAGTTCAAGCGCCATGATATCCATACGGCGCAGATTCTGCTGACCCACGACGACCTCTCCGACCGCAAGCGTTACCTGAACGGCCGCAGTACCCTGCGTACGTTGCTGGATTACGGTGTGGTGCCGATCGTGAACGAGAACGATACGGTGGTGACCGACGAGATCCGCTTTGGTGATAATGACACCCTGGGTGCGCTGGTGGCGAACCTGATTGAGGCGGATGGTCTGATCATTCTGACCGATCAGGTGGGGCTGTTTAATAAAGACCCCCGCAAGCATGGCGATGCTGTGCTGGTGACCGAGCGCAGGGCGGAAGATCGCGAGCTGGATGCCATGGCCGGCGGTGGTGCCGGAGCGCTCGGGCGCGGTGGTATGCAGACCAAGCTGAGGGCGGCCCGGTTAGCGGCCCGCTCAGGCGCGTTTACCGTGATTGTTGGTGGCCGGATTGAGCATGTGATTGCCCGATTGCGCCAGGGTGATGTGATTGGCACCTTGCTGTTGCCGGAGCAGGGGCGGCTGGCGGCCAGAAAGCAGTGGATTGCCAGTCACTTGCAAACCCGGGGCAAGCTCACGCTGGATGATGGTGCGGTGAAGGTGTTGCGCCAGGGTGGACGGAGTCTGTTGCCTGTGGGTGTGAAGGCGGTGTCAGGGCAGTTCCGGAGGGGGGAGATGGTCTCCTGTGTTGATCTGGCTGGCAAAGAAATCGCGCGGGGGCTGGTTAACTATGACGCTGATGAAGCCAGGGCCATCTCGGGTCGGTCCAGTGATCGCATTAGCGATGTTCTGGGCTATGTGTCCGATGAGGAGATGATCCATCGGGATAATCTGGTGGTGGTTTGATCTTCTTCGCTTGATTCAGACACAAAAAAAAACCGGCTGATTAGCCGGTTTTTTTATTTCGCACAGAATCAGGCGCTTTTCAGGGCCTTGATTTTGGCGTTCAGACGGCTCTTGTGGCGAGCAATCTTGTTCTTGGCGAAGATGCCTTTGTTGACCATGCTGTCCATGATCGGCTGAGCTTCTTTCAGAGCAGCCTGGGCTTCATCGTGGTTGCCGGCCTTGATCTTGGCGTCGACCTTCTTCATGTAGGTGCGTGCCATGGAACGCAGGCTGGCGTTATGCTTGCGGTTTTTCTCGTTCTGACGAGCGCGCTTCTTGGCTTGCGGGGAATTTGCCACCGTAAAACTCCTGAAAATTCGTTGCTATAAAAAAGAAATTTTTACATCGCGGGCGCGCCAAAACCAGCGCGTCGAAATAAATGACGCGGAACTATGCCGCTGAATGCCCGAAATGTCAAGGCCACCGCACGGTTCGTGCCTCGCCTGCAAAGCCCTGTGATACACTCCGGCATCGCAGCGCTGGGGCTGGCCGGGGGGCGTTACTCCGCCTTGTGGATTACCGAGATGGCCCGTAGCTTCCACTCAGGATTCTGGACGCCGAAATCATGTCTTCCGAACAACGAAAGCCACCCTCAACAGGGAAGTCAGAACCGCCCAGGGCGCCGGGATTGTTGAGATCGTCTGGCGTGGTCGGGATGATGACCATGCTGTCCCGGGTGTTGGGGCTGGTTCGGGATATGGTGATTGCCCGCTATTTTGGCGCGGGAGCGGGGGCTGACGCGTTTTTTGTGGCATTCAAGATTCCCAACTTCCTCCGGCGTCTGTTTGCCGAAGGTGCGTTTTCTCAGGCTTTTGTGCCGGTGTTGTCATCCTATCGGGAAACGCAGGATATTTCGCAAGTGAAACGCCTGGTAGACGCCGTGGCCGGTTCTCTGGGTTTGGTGCTTCTGGCGGTAACTCTTGTTGCGATGCTCGGCTCGCCGGTGCTGACCGCGGTGTTTGCGCCAGGATTTCTGGGTGACGACGTCAAGTTTGCGCTCACCAGCGAGATGCTGCGCATTACCTTTCCGTATCTGCTGTTGATATCCCTGACCGCCTTTGCGGGTGGCATTCTCAACAGTTATGACCGGTTTGCGGTGCCGGCTTTCACTCCGGTCTTACTGAACCTGGCGATGATTTCGGCGGCCATTTTCCTCACACCGGTGATGGATGAGCCGGTGATGGCCCTGGCCTGGGGTGTGTTCATTGCCGGTGCCTTGCAGCTGTTTTTCCAGTTGCCGTTTCTGATGCGCCTGGGGCTTCTGCCCAGGCCTCGGATCGATTATCGGCACGAAGGGGTAAGCCGTATCCTGAAGCTGATGGCGCCGGCGCTGTTCGGGGTTTCGGTCAGCCAGATCAATCTGTTACTGGATACCGTGCTGGCCTCCTTCCTGCAAACCGGGAGCGTGTCCTGGCTGTACTATTCCGACCGTTTGTCGGAGTTGCCATTGGGGGTGTTCGGTATTGCGATCGCCACGGTGATTCTGCCCAGTCTGTCGCGCAAGCATGCGGCAGCATCTGCGGACCAGTTTGCGGCGACCCTGGACTGGGCTGTGCGGGCCGTTCTGCTGATCGGCGTGCCGGCCGCCCTGGCGTTGGCTTTGCTGGCAGAGCCCTTGATCGCAACTCTGTTCCACTACGGCGAAGTGACCGATCGCGATGTCGCGATGTCAGCACAAAGTCTGCGGGCCTATTCTGCGGGTTTGTTGGCGTTCATGTTGATCAAGGTGCTGGCACCGGGTTTTTTCGCCCGGGAAGATACCAAAACCCCGGTAAAGATTGGTGTGATCGCCATGGTCGCCAATATGGTGTTTAACCTGGCGCTGATCGTGCCGCTGGCGCATGCCGGGCTTGCGCTGGCGACATCGCTTTCTGCCTGGCTCAACGGTTATCTGCTCTGGCGCGGACTTCGCAAGGAAGGCGCCTGGAAAAGCCAGTCGGGCTGGCCGAAGTTCCTGATGCAGCTGGCGGTTGCGAACAGCGCGCTGGCAGCGGTGATCCTCTGGCTGAACGTGCCGGTTGGCCAATGGCTGGCCTTTACTGGCCTGCAGAGGGCTTCGGAAATGACGATTCTGGTTGTGGCTGGGGTTCTCGCCTATTTTGTTGCGCTGGCCCTTGCAGGTGTTCGCGTGCGGCAATTCCGCCAGAAGTAAGGCATCGTCATTTCTACCACGCCCGCTCCTGGGGTATAATCGCGCGTTTTCTCACCAGTGCGTCGCGCGTTCGCGCCGGCGCGCCGAAAGCCATTGGCAGCATTAGGGTTCGCAGTACATGCGTCTGATTCGAGGCCTGACCAATCTCAAGCGTATCGCGGGAAGTGCGGATTCTCCGCTGGCCGATGGGTGCGTGGCCACTATCGGCAACTTTGACGGCGTTCATCGGGGCCACAAAACCATCATCGATCAGGTCAGAGGCAAGGCTCAGGCACTTAACCTGCCGTCTGTGGTGATGATTTTCGAGCCTCAGCCCCAGGAATTTTTCAAGGGGGCGGAAGCGCCTCCCCGGTTGATGCCGTTTCGCCAGAAATTTGAAGCTCTGCTTGGCGAAGGCGTTGATGTGGTGCTGTGTATCCGCTTTGACGAAACCTTCCGCAGCTATTCCGGCATGGGCTTTATCGAGGATGTGCTGATCCATGGCCTTGGGGTTCGTCACCTGGTGGTGGGCGACGACTTCCGCTTCGGCTGCGACCGGGCCGGCGACTTCAGGCTGTTGCAAAGCGTGGGGCAGGAACGGGGCTTTACAGTTGAGAATACCCGCACCGTTGTCGTGGACGGAGAGCGGGTGAGTAGCACCCGGGTGCGCAACGCCCTGAATGTGAACGGACTTGAGGAAGCCGAGCGACTCTTGGGGCACCCTTACCGGATCCATGGGCGGGTGGTATATGGCCGGCAGCTGGGCCGGCAGATCGGCGCGCCCACCGCCAATATCCTGCTGCATCAGATGCCGGCGCTGAGAGGGGTTTACGTGGTGAGGGCCCGGCTCGATACCGGGGAATGGCGTGATGGCGTGGCGAACATCGGCCTGCGCCCCACGGTAGATGGCAAGCGACCATCGCTGGAAGTGCACCTGTTTGACTTTGCTGGCACACTTTATGGCCAGCACCTGGAAGTCGTGTTCCGCCATGGCCTGCGGGACGAAGTGAAATTCGACTCTGTTGACGAACTTCGGCAACAGATCGCCCGGGATTTTGAGCATGCCCGGGCCTGGTTGGCGGAGAACCCCGCCACCCCGGAAACCTGATTCAACTGACCAACCAAGAGTACGCACACAGACATGAGCGACTACAAGCATACCCTGAATCTGCCGGAAACCGCGTTCCCCATGCGCGGTAACCTGGCCAAGCGCGAGCCGGACATGCTCAAGCACTGGCAGGACCTGAACGTTTACGGCAATCTGCGCAAGCAGCGCCAAGGTCGTGAGAAGTTCATCCTGCACGATGGCCCTCCCTACGCTAACGGCAGCATTCACATCGGGCATGCGGTCAACAAGATCCTGAAAGACATGATCGTGAAATCCCGCAGTTTCATGGGCTACGACGCACCCTACGTGCCGGGCTGGGATTGCCACGGTCTGCCCATCGAGCACAAGGTTGAGCAGGAAATCGGCAAGGCCGGCGTGAAGGTGGACTACAAAACCTTCCGCCAGGCCTGCCGAGACTACGCCACCAAACAGATCGAAGGCCAGAAGGCTGACTTTATCCGCCTGGGCGTGATGGGTGAGTGGGACAAGCCCTATCTGACCATGGATCCGAAAGTGGAGGCGGGCATTGTCCGGGCGTTGGGCAAGATCGTCGCCAAGGGCCACCTGGTGCGGGGCTTCAAGCCGGTTTACTGGAGTGTGGTTGGTCAGTCCGCACTGGCAGAAGCCGAAGTTGAATACCAGGACAAAACTTCAACCCAGATTGACGTGCGCTTCACTGTCGTGGATCAGGACGCCGTACTGAAAACCTTCGGAACCAGCGAAGGTGAGGGCGATGTATCCCTGGTGATCTGGACCACGACTCCCTGGACGATTCCCGCCAACCAGGCGGTGTCCATCGGTGCCGATATTGAATACGCACTGGTACAGTTAGATGTCGGCCACGGTGCTGAGCGAATGATTCTGGCCACGGACATGGTGCAGGGCATCATGGCTCGCTGGGGTGTGGAAGACTACAAAGTGCTGGCCAACGTCGCCGGTTCCGCACTGGAAAACCAGTTGCTGCAACATCCGGTGTACGACAAGCAAGTGCCTGTGCTGCTGGGTGACCACGTTTCCCTGGACGCTGGTACCGGTGCAGTACACACAGCGCCTGACCATGGTATGGAAGACTTCGTGGTGGGCAAGGAATACGGCATTGGCACCCTCAATCTGGTGAAAGCCGACGGCACCTATACCGACGCGGCCGGCGAATTCGCTGGTGTGCACGTATACAAGGCCGATGAGCCGGTATGCGCCGCGCTAGAGCGGGAAGGCAAGCTGGTACGCTCGGAAAAATTCCGCCACAGCTACCCGCACTGCTGGCGCACCAAGACCCCGCTGATCTACAGGGCTACCCCCCAGTGGTTCATCAGCATGGACAAGCTCAACCTGCGCGCCGATGCCCTGGAAGCCATCAAAGGCGTGCGCTGGGTGCCGGCCTGGGGCCAGAATCGCATCGAGGCCATGTTCGAGCAGAGCCCGGACTGGTGTATTTCTCGTCAGCGCACGTGGGGCGTGCCGATCACCCTGTTTATCCATAAGGAGACTCAGGAGCTGCACCCGAACACCCAGGAACTGATCGAGAAAGTCGCCCGGGCGGTGGAAACCGGCGGCATCGATGCCTGGTACGACATTGACCAGAACGAACTGCTGGGCGCCGATGCTGACCAGTACGAAAAAGTGCTGGATACCCTGGACGTCTGGTTTGACTCGGGTGTCACCCATGACTCTGTATTGCGGGTACGTGAAGAATTGGGCCAGTTCCCGGCCGATATGTACCTGGAAGGCTCTGACCAGCATCGTGGCTGGTTCCAGTCATCCCTGAAAACCTCCATTGCCATGAATGGCGTGGCGCCGTACAAGCAAGTGCTCACTCACGGCTTCACTGTGGATGCCAAGGGCTACAAGATGTCCAAGTCCCTGGGTAACGTTATCGCCCCACAGGAAGTCATGAACGAGCTGGGTGCAGACATCCTGCGTTTGTGGGTCTCTGCCACCGACTACAGCGGTGAGATGAGCGTTTCCAAGGATATCCTGCGCCAGACTGCAGACGGCTATCGCCGTATCCGCAACACTGCACGCTTCCTGTTGAGCAACCTGACCGGGTTTGATCCGGACCAGCACATGGTAGCGTCGGAAGACATGATTGCCCTGGACCGCTGGATGGTCGACCGCGCCCTGCAGCTCCAGAACGAACTGCACGAAGACTACGGCAACTATGCCTTCCTTCGGATCTACCAGAAGGTGTACAACTTCTGTGAAGCCACCCTGGGTGGCTTCTACCTGGACATCATCAAGGACCGCCAGTACACCACCCAGGCCGACAGCCTGGCGCGACGTTCCTGCCAGACCGCGCTCTATCATGTAGCCGAAGCCCTGGTGCGCTGGATTGCGCCAATCCTGAGCTTCACCGCTGATGAAATCTGGCAGCACCTGCCGGGTAAGCGCGGCGACACCGTGTTCTACGAAACCTGGTACGAGGGCTTGACTGCACTGCCTGAAGGCTTCGAGTTAGGCCGTGACTACTGGCGCGAAATTTACGCTGTGAAAGAAGCGGTCAACAAGTGCCTGGAAGAAGTCCGTGCCCGTGGTGAAATCAAAGGCTCGTTGAGCGCGGAAGTGACTCTGTACTGCGAAGGTAGCCTGGCCGAGCGTCTGAACTATCTTGGTGAAGAGCTGCGCTTTGTGCTGATCACCTCTGAAGCCACCGTTAAGCCGGTGAGCGAAGCAGCCGGCGTAGAGCAAACCAACGTGGAAGGTCTGCTGGTGAAAGTGACCCCGGCGACTCACGCCAAGTGCGAACGCTGCTGGCACCACCGTGAAGACGTGGGCCAGAACGAGCAGTACAGTGATCTGTGTGGCCGTTGCGTGACCAATGTGGAAGGCCCGGGTGAAACCCGTGCTTACGCCTGATGGATGCGGTCATGACTGAAAGCACTGGCAGCAAACTGAAATGGCTGTGGCTGGCGGTGCTGGTCATCGCCATTGACCTGGGCACCAAGGCCGTAGCCACGGCTATGCTGACCTATGGCAATCCGGTACCGGTGCTGCCCAGTTTCAACCTGACGTTACTGCACAACACTGGCGCGGCATTCAGCTTCCTGGCCGATGCCGCCGGCTGGCAGCGCTGGTTCTTCGTCACCCTGGCGGTTGTGGTCAGCGTAGTGCTGGTGGGCTGGCTGAGAAAACTCAAAGCCGATGAAACCTGGACTGCAATTGCCATCGTATTGATCCTCGGTGGCGCCATCGGCAACGTGTACGACCGGGTGGTGCATGGTTACGTGGTGGATTTCCTGCATTTCTACTGGCAGGACTGGCATTTCCCGGCCTTCAACCTGGCCGACACCGCCATCACCATTGGTGCCGCCATGATGATCATCGATGCATTCCGCAAACCCGCTGGTGCCAGCGGCGATGCTGACAGGAGCAACTGAATCCCATGAAAGAACTGCCCATCGACAAGGGAACCCGCGTGAAACTGCACTTCGCCCTGAAGTTTGAAGACGGCGAAACTGTGGATACCACCTTCGACAAAGAACCGGCTACCCTGGAAATCGGTGATGAAAACCTGCCGGAAAATTTCGAAGCCTACCTGATGGGCCTGAAAGCCGGCGACCACAAAACCTTTGAAGTGCCGCCGGAAAAAGCCTTCGGCCAGCATAACCCCAGCAATATCCAGACCTTCAAGCGCCACGAATTCAGTGCTGACATGGTTCTGGAGCCGGGTGTGGTGATTTCCTTCGCCGACGCGCGCCAGCAGGAACTGCCCGGTGTGATCAAGCGGGTAGAAGGTGACCAGGTGGAAGTGGACTTTAATCACCCGCTGGCAGGGCATACACTGAGCTTTGAAGTTCAGATTATCGACGTTGAACCAGCAGGGCCGACACACTGATTATGCAAATCCGACTCGCTAACCCCCGTGGCTTCTGTGCCGGCGTAGACCGCGCCATAGAAATTGTAAACCGCGCGCTGGACGTGTTCGGAGCGCCCATTTACGTGCGCCACGAAGTGGTTCACAACAAATTCGTGGTCGACAACCTGCGCAACCGGGGCGCGATCTTTGTCGACGAGTTGGACGAAGTGCCCGACGACAAACTGGTAATCTTCAGCGCCCACGGCGTCTCCCAGGCGGTACAGAACGAAGCTGCCCGCCGCGGCCTGAAAGTCTTCGACGCCACCTGCCCGCTGGTCACCAAGGTACATATGGAAGTGATGCGCTACAGCCGTGATGGCCGCGAGTGCATCCTCATCGGCCACCACGGTCATCCGGAAGTGGAAGGCACCATGGGCCAGTACGACCACAGCAACGGCGGCGACATCTACCTGGTGGAAGACGAAGCCGACGTGCAGAAGCTGAAAGTGAAAGACCCCAGCCGCTTGTCCTTCGTTACGCAAACCACGCTGTCCATGGACGATACCGCCCGGGTAATCGATGCTCTGCGCGCCAAATTTCCGGAAATCGAAGGCCCTCGCAAAGATGATATTTGCTATGCCACCCAGAACCGGCAGGACGCCGTCAAACAACTGGCCGGAGACTGCGATCTGATGCTGGTGGTGGGCTCCCCCAACAGCTCCAACTCCAATCGCCTTCGGGAACTGGCTGAGCGCATGGGTACGCCGGCTTACCTGATTGACGAAGCTGACCAGATCGACCCGCAATGGCTTGAAGGAAAGAAAGCGGTGGGTGTAACTGCTGGTGCCTCAGCACCGGAGGTGCTGGTGGCGGATGTGATCAATCGGCTCAAGGAGCTGGGTGGTGAAGAGCCGGAGGAAGTGTCCGGGCGTGAGGAGAATATTGTGTTTTCCATGCCGAAGGAATTGCGGATTGATGCTGTAAATGTGTGAGCTGTGTCTTACTTTGGCGAGCTGATTCCCGCTTGTCAGTCAGAAGCCGCCACTTGTCGATGACATCTGGCGGTTTTTTTGTGCGCCTTTATTCTATAGAGATGAAAAATTGTTCAGGGAGCTGGCTTATGCGCAGTATTAGAGCGCAGCGAGGATTTACATTGATTGAGTTGTTGGTACTTGTGGCCATTCTGGGAGTCGTTGCCACCATCGCGGTGCCAAGCTTCTCACGTATTATTGAAAGCAATCAGCTGACCACCACCGGTAATGATTTGGTTGGAGCTTTAAACCTGGCGAGATCAGAGGCCGTGCGTATGGGAGCTCCGGTGTCCCTGGTGCCCGCCGGGTCTTTCACCGCTGGTTACCGTGTGGTCGATAATGGTGGCTCCGTTATCAGCGAGTTTCAGGGAGCTCCCGGTTCCTACAGCATTACCCGAACTCAAGGCGGCAACCCGAGATTTGCGGCAACGGGGCTGCTCCTTGGCGCCCCGCCGCCAATATTCGATATCTGTCGGGCGTCTGGCGAAGATGGGGTAAGAATTACAATGACCGGTGGCGGTCAGATCCGTTCTCAACGAATAACCTGTCCATGAGGCTGACCTGATGGCTAAAAATCATTGTAATCGAAAAGTTCAGCGCGGCTTCACGATGATCGAAGTGTTGATAGCGGTATTGATACTTGCGATCGGATTGTTGGGAGTGGCGGGTGTGCAGCTGGTGTCAATGCAGCAGACCGCCAATTCTACTCTCCGCTCAGAAGCGACCATGTATGCCCAGTCTCTGGCTGACAGGGTTCGCTCAAACGGTGGCCTTAACCTCACCGCTACCGAGATTGCTGACCTGAAAAAGCAAGTGAAGGCTGGTTTGGGGCCTGGAGCAGATGTGGCGATCAGTCTCAAGTCTGGCGGTGACATTGCCGAGGTCCAGATTACCTGGGTTGAGCGAGACCCGTTTGCTGCGTCAGGTGGAACATCGTCTCAGACACTTACTCTGGATGCGAGGCTGTGATGAGCGGTCATAATTTAGCCCCCAACGCTTTCTCAAAGAAGCAGTCCGGTCTGTCACTGATCGAGCTGATGATTGCCTTGCTGCTTGGTTCCATTCTGACCGTTGCGCTGGTTCAGATTTTTACCTCCAACAGCCAGTCGTTCCGCAGCAATCAGTCGATGGCTCGCTCGGCTGAGTCCGGGCGTATCGCCGTCGATATCCTGGCCCGCGCTATCCGTAATGCCGGGTTTTTTGGTTGTTATCCGATTACCAGCCTGACCAACAATCTGGATAGTACGGATGGAAACTACAATGCTCTTCTGCATGGATATTCCACCTTTGGAGTGTCAGCCGACAACGCCGAGCGGCCGGCAGGAGCGGTTGCAGGAACGGGTTTTTTTAATGTAACTGGTGTCCGGCGTCCGGGAGATATTGTCCGTTTGGATGCCGATATGACGAATGGCTCCAGTATTCAGCTCAACACCGATGGCAGCCTTAGCGAAGGCGATGTGGTGTTCATCAGTAATTGTGAGGTGGGGGATTTGTTTGAGATCTCTTCGCTGAATGTATCCGGCTCGAACGTCACCATCACGGCGGATGGCACTACAGGTTCCAACGGTCGCCCTGGTAATGACCTCTCGGGTAATGCGCCGGCCGGGTGCGGTTCTCAGTGCCTCAGTGCCACCTACAGGCGCGGTACGGAACTCTTTCAGGCCTACAGCGAAGGCTATTTCATCGGGAATGCGACAGGTGGTGGCCGCTCGCTGTTCAAGCGAGAGCGAGACGGATCCACGGAAGAGCTGGTCATCGGGGTAGAAGATATGGAAATTCGGTTCGGAGAAGGCACGGCTGCCAATGGTGTTCAGAACTGGCTTGCCGCCGGGGCGGTCTCAGACTGGAACTCGGTGATTGCGGTTGAGGTGAGTCTGCTGGTGGCCTCGGAGGACAACAACGTCCGTGACAGCGCTCAGACCTATTGCTTCCCCGGGTGGGAAGACTGCGTCGCCGACACCAGCAAACGGACAACCGCAGCGGATCGAAGACTGTACCGGGTATACAACTTTACATCTGCCCTGAGAAATCCATTTTGAATCGGGTGATTATTATGCATAGAGCAGGACAACAGCGAGGTGTTGCGCTACTGATGTCGCTGGTCATTCTATTGGTGCTTAGCCTGCTTGCTCTCTCCGGAATGCAGGGCAGTATCATGCAGGAGCGAATGACGACGGCACAGCGAGACGGAATGCTGGCGCTTGAGGTTGCCGAAACGGCAATGCGAGAGGCGGAGGCGACCCTGGATAATATGTCGGACCTGTCAGATTTTGGCAGCACGACAGGCTTTTATGATGGTACGGATACCAGTGTGACGGTGCCGTCCCCTTTCTCTGCGGCGACCTGGAATAAGGACGCGTCGGGCGACCCGATAAGTGCGGTGGCGGGCTCTGCGGTAAATGGTGTGACGCCGCTATTCCTTTTTGAATACAAAGGCAAAGTCGTGGTGGATTCCGAGGGACAGTTGCCACGGGATTTCAGCCAGTATGGCTCTGAAGGGCCGGCGGAGTTTGATTACGCACGTATCCTGGTCAGAGCGTCAGGGCCTTCGGGTTCCGGGGTGCGCTTGCTTGAAGGCTTTTACGTATTCCAGCCAAACGGGCTGGCAGGAGGTAATCCGTGAACAAGTTCAATCTTAAAGTGGCATTATCGGCCGCTCTAATAGTGCTGCCAGCGTCTGGCTACTCTGCTCGACCGGATTTTGCTCAGCAGCCGTTGTTTCTGGGAAGTGCCGTAGCGCCCAATCTGATGTTTATTATTGATGACTCAGGTTCCATGGCTCGCGAGTACATGCCAGATGAGATCGGCGGGTATAACGACATCGAGTCGAAGTCCTGGAACAGCTACTACCAGGAAGGGGCCGATGCTGAGTATCGCTTCTACTATTCTTCCCACATCAACAAAATGTGGTATGACCCATCGGTAACCTATTTTCCCCCTTACAAAGAGGATGGAACGGGGCGCTATCCGAATTCTTCGTATACAAATGCGCCCATCAACGGTTACGACGGAAACAGTGCCTCCAGAGATCTGCGGGATACGTTCTCGATTGATGGCTACAACGTTGAAGGCGGGGGGTTTTACTTCACGTTCAACAGTTCCAGCAGTTGTGATGCCAATCCCTATCAGAACGGCTGCTACACGTATGTTTCGGTCAACAACCTGAGCGCGGCGGAAAAGACCAATTTTGCTAATTGGTACTCTTACTATAACACCCGAATTGAATCTTCTCGTGCTGGCATTAGCGAGGCATTTTTTGAGTTGCCGACCAGTTTCCGGTTGGGCTGGGGGCGACTTAACTACGACAATGAGAGCAAGAACACCATTGATGATGCCTCCGGCGTTCGGGCGGTTCAGGAAGGCGTTCGAGAGTACACCAACTCCAGGCGTGAAGACTTCTATGATTGGCTCTACGCGGTTCCCGCCAACGGAAACACCCCACTGAGGCGTGCTCTGGATGGCGCGGGTACCTACTTCGAGAAAAGTAAACGAGCCTGGGCGGATAACCCTGGCGAGTCGGTAAGTTCGACCAATCCGGTGCGGGAATGCCGGTTGGCGTACACCATTCTGATGTCGGATGGCTATTACAATGGTAGCTTGAATCTCAACGCGACCAAGAAAGCCGACGACAAGGATGGCGATACCCTTACCAACAACAGGGGTGACTCTTTCAAATATACGCCGGTGAATCCATTCAAGGATAACAGGGATGACACCACCCTCGCCGACGTGGCTATGGATTACTGGAAACGTGACCTGCGAACCGATATTGTGAACTACGTTCCGACCTCGGAGAAAAATCCTGCGTTCTGGCAACACATGGTGACTTATACCGTGGGGCTTGGCGTGACGGGGTCCATCGACCCGGTTGATGCGTTTAAAGCGATTGAGAACGGCACTTACGTGAACTGGTGGGGTGGAACCAGTAATGAGGACAAGGTAAACGATATGCTTCATGCGGCGGTTAATGCCCGCGGAGGTTTCTTTAGTGCCTCAGATCCTGCAACCTTCGCGAAAGAGTTGAAGGGGACGGTTGGCGAGATCGTCAATGAAGCTGGCTCGTCCACCGCGGTGGAATTCGATGTGTCATCTTTTCAGCAGGGCGCCCTGATTTTCTCAACCCAGTTCGACCCGAATGGTTGGACGGGTGACCTTAAAGCGGCCAAGCTCGGCGGAACCAACTCACCCATCGTACCGGATATCAATGAAGCGGTTAAGCAAGGTAACGGCTGGTCTGCCCGGGATATTCTGGACAACAGGGACCTCAGTGCCGACGACCGTGTGATCATTACCTACGGCAGTGTTGCGGGCGGTTTTCGCTGGGGCAACCTGACTAACGCTCAGAAAAATGATCTGCGGTTCGGCGGTGTTACCGACACCATAGCCCAGCAGCGCCTTGCGTTTATTCGGGGCGATCGTTCACTCGAGGGCACTCCAGGATGGCGCAAGCGGGGTAGCCGGCTGGGGTCAATTGTGAATTCATCCCCCGAGTTTGTCGGTGAGCCCCGGGCGATCTGGCCGGATGCGTTGCCATTTGGAAGTAGTGGCAAGTGGTTCTCTGATTTTGCCAGCAGCAAAAAGTCTCGTACGCCGGTTGTTTATACTGGATCCAACGATGGTATGTTGCATGGCTTTAACGCAAGTGCCAACGGCGGTAATGAGGTGCTGGCATACATACCTGAGTTCGTATACAACGCTTCCGCCAGCAATGCAGGTTTGCATTTCCTGTCGGATCCGGACTATCAGCATCGTTATTACGTGGATCTGGAGATACGACAGCAGGATATCTTTACCAAGGGTAAACAAGCCGATGGTTCTCTGACGGCGGACGAAGACTGGCGGACGATTATTGTTGGCGGTGGTCGTGCCGGGGCAAAAGGAGTCTTTGCGCTGGACGTCACTGATCCCTCGGGATTTTCGGAGGCCAATGCCGAAAAAGTTGTTCTTTGGGAGTTTTCGGGGCAGGACGACGCCCGAATGGGATATGTCACCCAAGCCCCAATCATTGGAATGACCAAGTGGGGAACGGATCTGCGCTGGACTGCGTTCATCTCCAATGGTTACAACTCCAATACCGAAAGCACGGGTTTCTTCATGCTTGATATCGAAGGCGGTATGGACGGTACCTGGGATAGTGCAGATGTGCATTATGTCGAGTTTGAGGGTGCTGGTGGCGACGGTTTGTCACCTCTGGCAGCATTCGATACCACGGGGGATTATCTGATTGATCGTGTTTATGCCGGTGATCTTGATGGCAATATGTGGGTTGCGAGCGTAGATTCCAGTGGTAACTGGGCATCGGCCTACAACAACGGCGGGAATCCGCAGGCGCTGTTCACCACTCAAGCCAAGCAGCCCATCACTGCGGCTCCCGTTGCCTCGGCTAATCGCAAGGTTTCCCGTGCAGGCAATATCCCCAATCTGATGATCTATTTTGCGACCGGCCAATATCTGGAGTCTGCAGACGTTACATCGGTTGATACCCAGTCCGTCTATGGTGTTTGGGACCGTGGTACATCTGGTCTGACGGTGAGTAGCCTGGAGTCTCGGACGATTACTGAGGGTACGGTGACAGACAGCAACGGCGTTTCGGCGACGGTCCGTTATTCCAATGGTAAAGAACTGGATTTCTCGACCACGAAAGGCTGGTATGTTGATCTGCCCATTACCGGTGAAAGAGCGGTTGTCAGCCCGCAGGTTCGTGGTGATTTTGTTTATCTTAACTCCATGATACCGGATGAGAACCCGTGTCTGGGAGGCGGTACTGGTTGGGCGATGGCCTTTGGCCTCGATGGGCGAAACCCCAAAAAGGCGGCCTTCCTGCGCTGGCCGGAGAAAATCATTGGTTACAAGTTGGAGGGTTTGCCGAACCAGTCGACCATTCTTGGCACCTTCAGGTTCACGCCGGGAAGTAACGCCGAGGACCCTGTGGACGTTATGGAGATCCCGCCGCTGAGTGGTGCCGTGACTGATGCCGGGCGCAGAGGCTGGAATGAGTTAATCGACAACTAATCGTTATGGCCCGGACGCACTGGGTGGGGAGTTAGCAACATGAGTAGTCGTAGAAGCATAGCCATTGTCCTCGTTCTGGCGATGTCAAGCACCGGAGTGGTTGCCCAGGGAGTTCCGGGCAGTTTGGAAACGCCAGAGGGCGCTCCACGCCAGCATGTGGTGGATTCCATTCATGCTGAAGCGCGCCGGATCGTGATTGATGACACAGAGTACTTTCTGGAGGGGAGTGTGCTGATCAATGGTCAGGAAGTCGCGCCCGCTGCCGTGGTAAATATTCTGCGGGAAGGTCAGCGTGTCACGAACCTGGAATCAGACCGTGATAACGAAGACGGCTACCTTATTTTGCGGGAGGTTAACCTGTTTTGATCAATATCAGAATGACGCACCATCGTGGTTTCTCGCTAATTGAGTTAATGATTGTGGTCGCCATCGTCGGCATCATTGCGGCAATAGCGTACCCTTCTTATTCGAATCACGTAAGAGAAACCCGTAGAACCACGGCTCAGGCGGATCTGGTGGAGTTGGCGCAATGGATGGAGCGTCAGTATTCGGGAGATTTCTCATATCTGGAGGGGGGGAATCAGCCCACCCTGCCGTTTAACCAATCCCCCAGAACGGGTACTGCGTTCTACAACCTGAGCTTCAATGGGACTGTTGCCGCTAACACCTATACACTGCAGGCCGTGCCGACCGGAGATCAGACTAATGATACCTGTGGCACGCTCCGCATAACCCAGACCGGTGCGAGATCTTCAACATCAGGGACTGATTGCTGGTAAATTACGAGCATTTCAATGGGCGTCCCTGAGCATCCTCAGGGATGCCATCTCCATCATGATCGTTTGCCAGGCGCGCCCTCCCACCTCTGTTAATAATGATTTGCCCCGCCAAACTTGCATTGCCCGTTTTCGGGCACCAGGTCACGTTGCCGAGGTCACTATGGACGAATCCAGAAGGCCTGAACTGGAAATAGCTTCGATGCAATGAGCGAACCACGATCCGACCTGAACCTCCGGTAGAAACAACTCTTAGAGGGGCTTTGCCCGCGGTTAGCTGCCTTTGATTATCTGGATCGGAAAATGCATAGATTTCATTGTTCCAATCCCGGGAACATGCGCCCATCGAGTTCACTGGGCACACCGTAACGATGACTCCTTCCATAACGGCATGTTGTCGTGCAAGGGCAAACAGGCCCAAGAGGTCGTGCAGCGTGCCACGCCTTTCCTGGTTTTGAAGGGCGCTGGTGAGTGACGGCATAGCAAGGCCTGCCAGTAATCCGATCAGTGCAGTGAGGACAAGGAGTTCAATTAGTGAGAACCCTGCTTTTTTCTGGGAATGCATCGATTAACGTCCGTGTTGGTCATATCTGGGTCAGCGTTGCATCCTGCAAGCGCCGAAGTGAGGACTAACTATACTCCAAAGTCACTCCATCCCCAACTTCTTCAACCGATACCGCAACGCCCGAAAACTGATCCCCAGTCTTTTGGCCGCCGCCGTTTTATTCCACCTTGTTGCCTCCAGAGCCTTTTCAATAGCCTGTCGCTCAATACTTTCCAGATAACCTTCGAGATCAATCTCGCCCTCTGGTACCGGCGCTGCGGCAGCATCCGTTTCTGACTCCGTCCCTCTGTTCGCCGAGGCGGAGCCTGCTGGCGCAACACCGCCGCCGAGATGCAGATCCCCGGCATCAATCAGGTCTTCGTCGCACAGGGTAAAGGCGCGTTCCAGGATGTTCTCCAGTTCCCGCACGTTACCGGGAAACTCGTAGCCTTTGAGTCGTTCGACGGCGGCCGCGGTGAGTCTGGCCGGGTCGCATTCGTATTCCCGGGCGATACGCTGGAGAATGTGCTCTGCCAGCAGGGGGATATCATCGGCGCGCTCGCGCAGCGGGGGAACAGCCAGTTCGATGACGTTGATCCGGTAAAACAGATCCTGGCGGAAATCGCCTTCCTGCACCAGTTCCGGGAGGTTTTTGTGGGTGGCGCTGAGCACCCGGATGTCCACTGGCACTTCTTTGGTATCGCCGACCGGGCGGACGGCTTTCTCCTGGATAGCACGCAGCAGTTTTACCTGCATGGCCAGTGGGAGGTCGGCCACTTCGTCCAGAAACAGGGTGCCACCATCGGCATAGCGGAACAGGCCCTGCTTGTTCTCGACGGCTCCGGTGAAGCTGCCCTTCTTGTGGCCAAAGAACTCGCTTTCCATCAATTCCGAGGGGATTGCGCCACAGTTCACTGCGATAAAGGGGCCGTCACTTCTGGGGCCTTGCAGGTGAATCATGCGGGCAACCAGCTCCTTGCCGCTGCCGGATTCACCACTGATAAACACCGGTGCCTGGCTTCGGGCGAGCTTTTTTGTTTGTGTGCGCAGTTTCCGGATTTGCGGCGAGTCGCCCAGAAGCAGCCCGGGTTCATCGGATTCGGCGGTTTCACGGGCTTTGGGTTCGGACAGCTTCAGGGCGCTGTTGACGAGTTCCCGCAGGCGGGGCAGCTCCACGGGCTTGGACACGAAGTCAAAGGCGCCGGCCTTGAGCGATTCGATGGCTGTGTCCATGCTGCCATAGGCGGTAATCACCGCAACGGGCGTGCAGGGCGTGTGTTGCTGAATCCAGTGTACAAGCTCTATGCCATTGCCGTCGGGAAGGTTCATGTCGGTCAGGCAGAGCTGGGGTTTGTGCTGTTGCAGAAGTTCCCTGGCGCTGGCCAGATCGGGGGCGGTGTAGGTGGTTATGCCCATCCGGGTGAGGGTGATTTCCAGTAGATCCCGGATATCCGGCTCGTCGTCAACAATCAGCGCTGTCTGTGTAGTCATTCTGTGTCTTCGGTTCCCTGTTGAATTCAAACGCCCGATGGCCAGCTGGTCAGATCATTCGCCCGGGGTGAGCAAACGTTATGCGGAATCGGCACCCCGGCTGTCCGTCATCGACCAGCGACAGGTGTGCCTGGTTGGCTTCGCATAACTCCCTGGCCAGGTAAAGGCCAAGCCCGGTTCCGCTTTTATCCGTGGTGAAAAAGGGCTCGAATACGGAATGCCGATGCTCGGCACTGATGCCCGGGCCAAAATCCCGAACGTCCACGTAAGCCCGTTTGCCATCGGCCGTGGCGCCCGCAATTAATTGTATCCTGTTTTGCCGGGTCTGCTGTTTGCTGTACCGCAAACCATTGTCGCACAGATTCACCATCACCTGCTCAATCTGGCTTTTGTCGAAACGAGCCTGTGGAATCTGCTCGCTGATATTCAATTCGATCGTGGTGGCCGTTTCCCCATTCACGGTCTGCACGAAATCATCCCGGAACTCGCGAAGCCATTGGCCGACATCTATCAGCTCGGAATTTGCGGTCCGGCGGCGAGAAAGGTCCAGTACATTCTCGATGATGCCATTCACCCGTCGGGAGTGACGGCGAATGATATCGAGCATGCGAAGATTCCCCTCATCCAGGCTGGGGGATTCTTCCATCAACTGGGCAGCGTGGCTTATGGCGCCGAGAGGATTCCGGATTTCGTGAGCGATGCCAGCCGTTAAGCGTCCGAGTGAGGCCAGCTTCATCTGTTGGGCCTGCTGGGTCACTTTGCTCATGTCTTCAATAAACACCAGAATCTGGTCGCCCCGCTCCTGGTCCAGTTGCGTGAAGTTGGCCTGCAAAAGCGGTGAGGTAGACGACGCCTGAAAGGGTTCAATCCGCATGTTGGGGTTTTTCAGCCAGCTTTCGAGCCCCTGCCTGAGCGGTTTAGGCAGTAGCCTTGCACGGGGCTCCAGATCTTCTCCATCGGCGCTCACACCGAACAGCAGTTCTTCGGCGGCGGCGTTGGCAAGCCGAATCTGGCCGAAACGATCAAGCACCAGGATGCCGGTACGCATGCGCTGGATGATCTGCTGGTTGATCTGTTCCAGTTCCTGAATGCTCCGTGCCCGGCTGCTGGCCAGGGCTTCGCTTCGGATCATCCGTTTTGAAATGCCCTGCAGGACAAAAGCCGCGGCAAAGTAGAGTATGCCCAGAGAACCCGCCCGGACAATGTCGTCGGCGGTTTCATTGATGGCGAGTACCGCCCAGCCGGAGATGCCGAGAGAGCAGATGGCAGCCAGTGCCGCGTAGAAGGTGCCGACCCGGCTGGGTGTGAGAATATTGCCCGCCGCTACAGACACTATTACCAGGTTGGCCAGGCCATTGGTGATTCCGGTACTGGCGAATAGAAGCCCATGCATCACCAGTATGTCGATCAGAATGGAGAGCGTGATATGCCTCTGCCGTGGCTGGAAGCCGGCAAGCAGTAGCAGTGCGGTAAAGCCATTGATTGCCAGGTAGGTAACCACGCCCGCCTGGTAGTACTCCAGCCAGCGGAACTTGCTGTCGGTAGTGAATGGATCGAAGAGCAGCAAGCCCAGCAGCATCAGGCTGATGACCACGCGATAATGATTGTAGATCCGGAACAGCCTTCCCTGTTGCTGCTTGGCCGGCGGCCCGAAAGCAGAGCGCTTGCTGTCTTTGTCGGCAGTGTCTTGAGCCATGGAGCGAGTCATCTGTCTGTGTGCGGGAGAAATCTTTGTTGTTGACGGGTTATAATAGCCTTTTAACGGCAACAAGTTACAGGAGCCAGTCCATGCCGGAAGCCGGTCAAACATCCCAGAGCCAGAACGCCGCCAGAAAACTCCGCGTTGTTATGGCGCAACTGGATTTCCTGGTTGGAGATATTCCGGGCAATACCGATCTGATTCTGGAGGCAACCCAACGGGCCTGGACGGAGCATCAGGCCGATATCGTTGTCTTTCCGGAGCTGTGCCTGACCGGCTACCCGCCGGAAGATCTCCTGTTGCGCCCAAGTCTGGACCTTCGCGTGCGCGAAGCACTGGAAAAGCTGCAAAGTGCGGCACTGCCTCCGGCTATGGTCATCGGGGCTCCTATTCGCTCTGGAGGGTTGCTATATAACGCGGCGCTGGTGATTGAAGCCGGTCAGATTCGCGGTCGCTACTTCAAACGCTTCCCGCCGAACTACCAGGTTTTTGACGAAAAGCGCTATTTCGCCGAAGGTTCCGACACCCTGGTGCTCGACATTAAAGGCCAGCCTGTCGGCATTACCGTGTGTGAGGATCTCTGGAAAGATGGCCCTGTGGAAGATGCGGCAGCCGCGGGTGCCCGGCTCATCCTTAATCTCAATGCCTCGCCCTACGATATCGATAAACAGGCCCGTCGCAAGGCTTTGCTGGAACGCAAGTCCCGGGAGAACCGGGTCAGCATCGTCTATGTGAACCTTGTGGGCGGCCAGGATGAGCTGGTGTTTGATGGCGGCTCCATGGTGTTTGATCATTCCGGTGGGCTGTCGGCGGAAGTGCTTCAGTTCGAGGAAGGGCTGTACCCGGTGGACCTCTTGTGCGAACACCACTGCCAGCCGATCTCCCGCCCATTGCCGCCAGAACCGCAGCTGGAAGCCAATGTATACCGCGCCCTGGTGACTGGTGTGCGGGATTACGTCAACAAGAATGGTTTCAGGTCGGTAGTACTTGGCCTGTCCGGCGGCATCGATTCGGCGGTTACACTGGCGGTTGCGGTGGATGCACTGGGCAAGGAGCGTGTGCACGCGGTGATGATGCCGTTCCGGTATACCTCCAGCATCAGCCTGGAAGATGCCGAAGCCGAGGCCACCGCCCTGGGTGTGCAGTATGACGTGTTCTCCATTGAGCCCATGTACGATGCCTTCATGGCGGCGCTGGCAGAACCGTTTGCGGGCACCAAGCCGGATACCACTGAGGAAAACCTTCAGGCCCGCCTGCGGGGCGTGCTGCTTATGTCACTGTCCAACAAGTTTGGCTCTTTGGTGCTTACGACCGGCAACAAGAGTGAAATGGCGGTTGGCTATTCCACGCTATACGGTGACATGGCCGGTGGCTTTGATGTTCTGAAGGACGTGCCGAAAACGCTGGTTTTCCGGCTGGCGCGCTACCGCAATACCCTGTCACCAGTGATTCCGGAGCGGGTGATTACCCGCCCGCCCTCAGCCGAGCTGGCGCCGGACCAGAAAGATGAGGACAGCTTGCCAGGCTATGACGTACTGGATCAGATCCTGAATCTGTACGTGGAGCGTGATTACAGTGCCGATGCCATCGTAGCGGAAGGGTTTGAACGGGAAGACGTGGACAGGGTGGTCAGGCTGGTCGATATCAATGAATACAAGCGCCGCCAGGCCCCCATCGGTGTTCGTATTACCGAGCGGGGCTTTGGCAAAGACCGGCGCTATCCCATTACCAACGGCTGGAAGAGCGGGAAGTAATCCCGCTCTTATTCATCCCCCATCAGACCAAAGGTCACCACGTTGGTCAGTGACCGGTTCTGGCGGCGAAGAAGATCCGATTCGTACTCACCGTTCTCGTTGAAGGCCTCGCTGTTGGGGAAGTTTTTTCTCAGGGTGGCAATGGCATCGTTGGCGCCCTTTTTCAGCTCCAGAAAGCGGAAGGTATCCGCCATGATCATCAGAGCCTCTTCCACTGAAGGCGAAGACGGATAGTTCTCAACCACGTAGCGGGCGCGGTTGTTGGCGGCCACGTAGGCCTCACGCTTGATGTAGTAACGGGCTGCGTGCAGTTCCAGTTCAGCCATGCGATTGCGGATGGCGATCATGCGCTGGCGAGCGTCCGGGGCATACTCACTGTCCGGGAACCGGTTCAGCAGTTGCGAGAAATCGCGGAAGGCCTGCAGCTGCTCGCCAGGGTTGCGTGCGGCCACGTCAACGGGGAAATAGCGGGCGGCCAGCCCCAGATCCAGGTTGTAGGAGGCTAGCCCTCTCATATAGAGGGCATAGTCCAGGTGATCACTCTGCGGATTCAGGCGCATGAAGCGGTCGGCGGCGGCCCGGGAACCTTCAAGGTCGAGGTTCTGATAACGGGCAAAGATCAGATCCAGCTGAGCCTGTTCGGCATAGCGGCCGAACGGGTAATAGGTCTCCAGGGCATCCAGATTCTGTTCGGCTTCGTTGAAGTTGCCCGAGTTCATGGCCTTGCGGGCATTTTCGTAATAGGTTTCTTCCGGCAGGACTTCCACCTCCTTCTGGGACGCGCAGCCGGCGGCCAGCGCAAAAAGAGTGGAAAGTAGCAGTAATCGAACGACTGATCTCATGCCGGAATCCCGTATAATGGTCAGAACTTGTGGTTGGATTGGCCATTGTAACGGGGAAGACTGTCTGTGTGCAGTGTTTCCCGATATTGGCGCCGGAATCTGACCGAAACGTAACATCGCCGCCCGCCCGGCGGCCGTATGCGCCAGAAACCAACGGCGAAAACGAGGCTGAATGACTTCCGAAAACCGAATTACCGGCCAATTTACCGTCCCGCCGGAACTCAGCGACAAGCGGCTGGATCAGGCCGCGGCGGAGCTGATGCCCGAGCATTCCCGCTCCCGCCTGCAATCCTGGATCAAGAGCGGAGCCCTGACGGTGAACGGTAAATCCCGCAAGCCGCGGGACAAGGTAATGATGGGCGATTCCCTGGCTCTCGATGCTGAGCCGGAAGTGCAGGTGACCTGGGAAGCCGAACCCATCAGTCTGGATATCGTCTACGAAGATGAGCACCTGCTGGTGATTAACAAGCCGGCCGGGTTGGTGGTGCATCCAGCGGCCGGTCATGCCGATGGCACGCTGGTTAACGCCCTGCTGAATTACGCGCCGGAAGTGGAAAACCTGCCGAGGGCAGGTATTGTTCATCGCCTGGACAAGGATACCTCCGGCATCATGGTGGTGGCCCGCAGTCTGATTGCCCATACCTCTCTGGTGGACCAGCTGCAAATGCGCACCATGGGCCGGGAGTATGAGGCCGTGGTGGTGGGCGCGCTGACCGGCGGTGCGACAGTCGACGCACCTATCGGCCGTCATCCGCAGGATCGTAAACGAATGGCCGTGGTTTCCAGTGGCAAACCGGCGGTCACCCATTACCGCCTGCTGGAGCGTTTTGCCGCCCATACCCTGGTTCGGTGCAAGCTGGAAAGTGGCCGTACCCATCAGATCCGTGTGCATATGGCGCATGTGCGCCACCCGCTGGTTGGCGACCCCGCCTATGGTGGGAGGCTGCGGTTGCCCAAAGGAACCACTGAGGAACTTCGGGATGTGCTGGCTGCGTTTACCAGGCAGGCGCTGCACGCCCGGCAGCTGACCCTTGAACATCCTGAAACGGGAGAGATTCTGAGCTGGGAGGTGCCGCTGCCAGAGGATATGGTTCACCTGATCGAAGCTCTGCGCAAACACGCCCGTGAGCTGGAAGAACGTGATTTCTGATAACTACATCCTGAGGCCGAGTTGGTCCGCGCCGGGGGCGGTGCAAGCCATGTGCACGACTCGCAAGGGAGGCGTCAGTGAGGCGCCGTGGAGCTCGCTCAACCTCGGGGATCATGTCGGGGATAGCCCTGAATCTGTCTCCGAAAACCGGCAGCGCCTGGCTCGTTTCACGGGGTTAGAGGTGGATCGGATTGGCTGGTTGAATCAGGTGCATGGTGCTAGGGTGGTCGAGCTTACACCCGACAACGCTCAACAGGTTCCTGAAGCGGATGCCAGTTTCACCCGATCGCCCGGCCTTGGTTGTGCCATTCTGACTGCCGACTGCCTGCCCGTAGTGATTGCGGATTCCGATGGAACCGTAGTGGGGGCTGCTCACGCCGGCTGGCGCAGCCTCAGCGGAGGCGTGCTGGAAAACCTGGTCAGTGCGATGGCGGTTGAGCCTGACAAGCTTTCGGCCTGGCTGGGCCCCGCCATTGGCCCCGACAGTTTCGAAGTTGGTACGGAGGTGCGCGAAGCGTTTGTCCGGCATAGCCCGCGGGCTGCGAATGCCTTTAAAACCAGGGGGGCTCGCCCGGGCCATTTCATGGCCGATATCTACAGTCTGGCAACCCTGCGCCTGAATCAGATTGGTGTCTCGTCCGTCGTTGGCGGTAGCCTGTGCACCGTTCAGGATCGGGAATGGTTCTTTTCCTATCGCCGGGATGGTCAAACTGGCCGTATGGCCACCCTGGTCTGGCTAAAATCCTGAAGTCTCGATAGCTCTTCCTGATGTGTTAACTGACAGCCGTCAAATTTCTGACGAATTGCGGTCTGTCCAACTTGAACTCCCCCCACTTGCCCCTACATTAAGTTTCAAAGCAATCGGAATATCCGGACCACAGGGTTGATCGGTATTCACTACGAATTTGGGGATAAGAACACATGAGAATCGACAAGCTCACCAGCAAACTGCAAACCGCGTTGGCGGATGCGCAGTCCATCGCGGTTGGCAAAGACCATAACTTCATCGAGCCCGTGCATCTGATGCAGGCCCTGCTGGACCAGCAGGGAGGCTCCATTAAACCGCTGCTCAAACAAGTGGGGGTTGAGCCCGGCCGGGTACGGCAGGCCGTGGCGAAGGAAATTGAGAACCTGCCGGAAGTGCAGGGCAATGCCGGCGATGTGTCCATGTCGAACGACATGGGTCGACTGTTCAACATTTCCGACAAGCTGGCCCAGAAGCGGGGTGACCAGTTCATATCCAGTGAGCTGGTTCTGCTGGCGGCGGTTGAAGACCGTGGTTCATTGGGGCGCATTTTGCGAGAGCAAGGCGTTGACAAGGCGGCGCTGGAAAAAGCCATTGACGAAGTCCGAGGGGGAGAGTCGGTGAATGATGCCGGCGCTGAGGAAAACCGTCAGGCGCTGTCAAAGTACACCATTGACCTTACCGAGCGGGCCGAAGCCGGCAAGCTGGACCCGGTAATCGGTCGCGACGACGAAATCCGGCGCACCATTCAGGTACTGCAGCGCCGACGCAAGAACAACCCCGTGCTGATCGGTGAGCCTGGTGTGGGTAAAACCGCGATTGTTGAGGGGCTGGCCCAGCGTATCGTCAACGGCGAGGTGCCCGATGGCCTGAAGGACAAGAAAGTACTGTCGCTGGACATGGGCGCATTGATTGCCGGCGCCAAGTTCCGGGGTGAGTTTGAGGAGCGCCTGAAGGCAGTGCTTAACGAGTTGTCGAAACAGGAAGGCCAGATCATCCTGTTCATTGACGAAATCCACACCATGGTAGGCGCCGGGAAAGCCGAGGGTTCGATGGATGCCGGAAACATGCTGAAGCCGGCGCTGGCCCGGGGAGAGTTGCATTGTGTCGGCGCCACCACGCTGAATGAGTACCGGGAGAATATTGAAAAAGATGCAGCACTGGAACGCCGTTTCCAGAAAGTGCTGGTCAGCGAGCCCAGTGAGGAAGATACCATCGCCATCCTGCGTGGGCTGAAAGAGCGCTATGAGGTTCACCATGGGGTTGAGGTAACGGATGGCGCCATCATCGCGGCCGCCAAGCTGTCTCATCGATATATTACCGATCGTCAGTTGCCGGATAAGGCCATTGACCTGGTGGATGAAGCGGCCAGCCAGATACGTATGGAAATGGACTCCAAGCCTGAGGCTCTGGATCGCCTGGAGCGCCGGCTGATTCAGCTCAAGATTGAGCGGGAAGCCCTGAAAAAGGAAACCGACGCCGCCTCTAAGAAGCGGCTGGAAGAGTTGTCTGCCGTTATCGGCAACGTTGAGCGCGAATACGCCGACCTTGAGGAAGTCTGGAACACTGAAAAGGCGGCTCTGCATGGCTCCCAGAAGATCAAGAGCCAACTGGAGCAGGCCAGGATTGACCTGGAGAATGCCCGCCGTGCAGGGGATCTCGGCAAGATGTCCGAGCTGCAGTACGGCCGGATTCCGGAGTTGGAGCGCCAGCTGGATATGGCCAGCCAGGCGGAAATGATGGAAATGAAGCTGCTGCGCAACCGGGTGACGGATGAGGAAATTGCTGAAATCGTCTCCAAGTG
The DNA here is from genome assembly GCF_030541085.1 of Marinobacter sp. ST-43. Classification (NCBI taxonomy): domain Bacteria; kingdom Pseudomonadati; phylum Pseudomonadota; class Gammaproteobacteria; order Pseudomonadales; family Marinobacteraceae; genus Marinobacter; species Marinobacter sp. ST-43. The sequence continues at coordinate 8,024 of NZ_JASSVO010000016.1, read as the reverse complement.
GACGGGGATTCCGGTATCCAAGATGCTGGAGGGTGAGCGCGACAAGCTGATGCGCATGGAGGAAGCCCTCCACGATCGGGTCATTGGCCAGGATGAGGCGGTGGAAGCGGTATCCAATGCGGTGCGCCGGTCACGGGCTGGCCTGTCGGATCCGAATCGTCCCAACGGTTCTTTCCTGTTCCTCGGGCCGACGGGGGTGGGGAAGACCGAGTTGTGCAAGGCGCTGGCAAACTTCCTGTTCGATACCGAAGAGGCCATGGTTCGCATTGATATGTCAGAATTCATGGAGAAGCACTCGGTCGCCCGTTTGATTGGTGCGCCTCCCGGATATGTGGGGTATGAAGAGGGTGGCTACCTGACCGAGGCCGTGCGTCGCCGGCCCTACTCGGTTCTGCTTCTGGATGAGGTTGAAAAGGCGCACCCGGATGTCTTCAACATCCTGCTTCAGGTGCTGGATGATGGGCGTCTGACCGATGGTCAGGGCCGCACGGTCGACTTCCGCAACACGGTGGTGGTGATGACCTCGAATCTGGGTTCCCACATAATCCAGGAGAAGGCCGGAGAAGAGAACTACGAAGACATGAAGTCGGCGGTGATGGAAGTGGTTGGCACCCATTTCCGGCCGGAGTTCATTAACCGTGTGGATGAAGTAGTGGTGTTCCATCCGCTGGCGGAGTCCCAGATTCAGGGCATCGCCCGTATCCAGATTGAGAATTTGGCTCGTCGCCTGAAGGATCAGGATATGAAGCTGGAGCTCGGAGACGACGTGATGCAGTTGCTGGCGGAAGTGGGGTACGACCCGGTTTATGGCGCTCGGCCGCTGAAGCGGGCGATTCAGCGCATGATCGAAAATCCGCTGGCGCAGAAGCTGCTACAGGGTGACTTTGTGCCCGGCGATACCATTCGCGCAACGGTTCAGGAAGACCGTCTGGTGTTCAGTAAGAACGGCTGAGGGCGGGACCTCAGCTGCTGAAAAAGAAAAGGGCGGAAGGCACGAGTCTCCGCCCTTTTCTGTTCTCCGAACCTTCGGGTTTAACGCTCGCTACTGCCTTCTTGTTCTGGGCCGCAGTTTTCGTCTGCAAGTTCCTGGAATTTCTGGCGCTGCTGCTCGATTTCCTCAGGGCTCAGGTACCGGGTTTCACCGTTTTCCTCCACCCGGATACGAGCGTTGCTGTTGATCACCTCAAGATTGGAGCGTGCCGTGGCGCAATTGGCTTCGCGCTGTTTCCGGCGAGCTTCCTCAACCGCAGATTCTTCTCGTTTCTGTTGCTCTGCCGCCTGTTGCTCCTGCAGTTCGCCCAGCTGTTCCTGGGCGCTTCGGCGCTGAACACCAGCACCCTGACTGGTGCCGGAACGAACGTTTACCTGCTCTGCGTTCTGGCCGGTTGGCTGCCGGTCGCCAAAGTGCGTTACACCGTTCTCGTCTGTCCACTTATAGACCGAAGCGCTGGTCGCAAGGCCGGGTGCGGCCGCCATCAATACCGTCAGCAATAATATTTTTCGGTTCATGTCTCTGCTCGTCACTTGGTTACTGCCTGTGGCTATCATGCCATCGGATGGCCGGATTTTCCTGTCTCTGGTTCAAAATCTTGCACGCAGTTTTGCACAGTATGGCAGAGAGAGGCGAATTCGGCGGTAATTAAGCCACAGCGCCTATTGACAGCGAGTTTCCCGCTGTCAGAATTACCGATTGCCTGAAGACTGGGGTCAATACGGCAGGCAATCCCGAGCGAGTATCCCCCGTTAATCACCACACTGCGTTCGCCAGCGTCTGGCGGGCCTTGGTTGTTGCTTACGTGCAACCCGTTGATTGGCCGTTCTCCGCAACCCTCAGGAGGGCGGCTGGCCAGGAGACAACCTCTTTAGTTTTAGTGTGGAGGAGTACGCCGGTTCCGCTTTCACAAGAAGCAGGGAAACCGAGAATCCAGGCAACCGGGGCGTAACCCGGCTCATTCACTCGTAGAAGAGGGTAGAAAATCGTGGAGTTATTGTCTGGCGCCGATATGCTGATCCGCTCCCTGCAGGATGAAGGGATCGAATACATATACGGCTATCCGGGTGGTGCAGCCCTTCATATTTATGATGCGCTGTTCAGGCAGGACAAAGTCAAGCATATTCTGGTTCGGCACGAACAGGCGGCGGTCCACATGGCCGACGGCTATGCTCGTGCAACCGGAAAACCAGGTACCGTACTGGTGACCTCGGGTCCTGGAGCCACCAACACTATTACCGGCATTGCCACCGCATTCATGGATTCCATCCCCATGGTGGTTCTGTGCGGCCAGGTTGCATCCACGCTGATTGGTGAGGATGCCTTCCAGGAAACCGACATGATTGGTGTTTCCCGCCCGGTAGTTAAGCACAACCTCAGTGTGCGCCATCCGGAAGAAATTCCTGAAGTGATCCGCAAGGCTTACTATATTGCCTCTACTGGCCGCCCCGGCCCGGTTGTGGTGGACATCCCCAAGGATATGACCACCCCGAACGAGCGCTATGAGTATGCCTATCCGAAGAAGGTCAAGCTGCGCTCCTACAACCCGGCGGTTCGTGGCCATGCCGGCCAGATCAAGAAAGCCGTCGACATGCTGATGGCGGCCAAGCGCCCGATCATCTATGCCGGCGGCGGTGTGATCCTGGGCAAGGCTTCCAGCCAGTTGACCGAGCTGACCCAGACCCTGGGCTTCCCCATCACCAACACCCTGATGGGCATCGGCTGCTATCCAGCGACCGACAAACAGCACCTGGGCTGGCTGGGTATGCACGGTACCTATGAAGCCAACATGGCGATGCACCATTCAGATCTGATTCTCTGTGTGGGCGCGCGCTTCGATGATCGTGTAACCAACGCCACCGAGAAGTTCTGCCCGGGCGCGCGCATTATTCATATCGATATCGACCCGGCATCTATCTCCAAGACCATAGATGCCGACGTGCCCATTGTCGGCCCGGTGGATGCGGTACTGAAAGAAATGCTGTCGCTGGTAAAAGAATCCGGGGACAAGCCGGATGCCGAGGCGCTGGCGTCGTGGTGGAAGCAGATTGAAGAGTGGCGCGCGTTCCACGGTATGCGTTACGAGACCAGTCCGGATGTAATCAAGCCCCAGGAAGTGGTCGAGATGCTCTGGAAGCTCACAAATGGTGATGCCTTCGTAACCACCGATGTAGGTCAGCACCAGATGTTTGCTGCCCAGTACTACAAGTTCGATAAGCCCAACCGCTGGATCAACTCCGGTGGCCTCGGCACCATGGGCTTCGGTCTGCCGGCCGCTATGGGTATCAAACTGACCCATCCGGAAGATGAAGTGCTGTGCTTCACTGGTGAAGGCAGTATCCAGATGAACATCCAGGAGCTGTCCACCTGCAAGCAGTACGATCTGCCGGTGAAGATCATCAACCTGAATAACCAGGCTCTGGGCATGGTCAAGCAGTGGCAGGACATGAATTACGAGTCCCGCCATTCCCAGTCTTACATGGAGTCTTTGCCGGACTTCATCAAACTGGCGGAAGCATATGGTCATGTGGGGGTGCGCATTGATCGCAAGGAAGACCTGGAGCCCAAGCTCAAGGAAGTCCTGGCCATGAAAGACAAACTGGTGTTTGTCGATATCTATGTGGACCGCTTTGAGCATGTCTATCCCATGCAGGTCGCTCGAGGATCCATGAAAGACATGTGGCTCAGCAAAACGGAGAGGGTGTGATCATGCGTCGAATCATTTCTGTTTTGCTGGAAAACGAACCCGGCGCACTGTCTCGTGTGGTTGGCCTGTTTTCGCAGCGCAACTACAACATCGAAACCCTGACCGTAGCGCCCACGGAAGACGAAACCCTGTCTCGCCTGACTGTCACCACGACAGGTTCCGACAAGGTTATCGAGCAGATCACCAAGCAGCTGAACAAGCTGATCGAAGTGGTCAAGCTGGTGGATCTGACCGAGGGCGCTCACATCGAGCGGGAGCTGATGCTGGTCAAGCTCAAGGCAACCGGATCCCAGCGTGCCGAGATCAAGCGCACGGTGGATATCTTCCGTGGCCAGATTGTGGATGTCACCAGTTCTGTCTACACCGTGCAGCTTGCCGGCGACAGTGAAAAGCTGGACGGCTTCATTCAGGCGGTGGGCACTTCGGGTGTTCTGGAAGTTGTTCGCACTGGTGTATCTGGCATTGCCCGGGGCGAAAAGGTGCTCAGCCTGTAAGGGCTGCCGAAACAAATCGAAAATCATGGCCCCGAGGGGCCAGTACATACAATAGAGGTTTCTCATGCAGGTTTATTACGATAAGGATTGCGATCTTTCCATCATCCAGGGCAAGAAAGTTGCCATTCTCGGCTTCGGCTCCCAGGGTCACGCTCATGCGTGTAACCTGAAGGACTCCGGTGTAGACGTGGTTGTTGGTCTGCGTACCGGTTCATCCTCCATCGCCAAGGCTGAAGCCTATGGACTGAAGACCAGCGATGTGGCTTCTGCCGTTGCATCTGCAGACGTGGTCATGGTTCTGACGCCGGACGAGTTCCAGGCCCAGCTGTACCGTGAGGAAATCGAGCCGAACCTGAAGCAGGGTGCTACTCTGGCCTTCGCTCACGGCTTTGCGATTCACTACAACCAGATCGTTCCGCGCAAAGATCTGGATGTGATCATGGTTGCTCCGAAAGCTCCGGGCCACACTGTGCGCACCGAGTTCACCAAGGGCGGTGGTATCCCTGACCTGATTGCGATCTTCCAGGACGCGTCCGGCAACGCCAAGAATGTAGCTCTGTCCTACGCCAGCGGCATCGGCGGCGGCCGTACGGGCATCATCGAAACCACCTTCAAGGACGAAACCGAAACCGATCTGTTCGGTGAGCAGGCGGTTCTGTGTGGTGGTGCGGTTGAGCTGGTTAAAGCCGGCTTCGAAACCCTGACCGAAGCAGGCTACGCTCCGGAAATGGCGTACTTCGAGTGTCTGCATGAGCTTAAGCTGATTGTTGACCTGATGTACGAAGGCGGTATCGCCAACATGAACTACTCCATCTCCAACAACGCCGAGTACGGTGAATACGTAACCGGCCCGGAGGTGATCAACGAGCAGTCCCGCGAAGCCATGCGTAACGCACTGAAGCGCATCCAGAGTGGTGAATACGCCAAGATGTTCATCTCTGAAGGCGCATTGAACTACCCGTCCATGACCGCCCGCCGTCGCCAGAATGCGGCTCACGAGATCGAAACCGTGGGCGAGAAGTTGCGTTCCATGATGCCGTGGATTTCCGCGAACAAGATCGTGGACAAAGACAAGAACTGATCCGGATTTTCGGTAAGGTTTGGAAACGCGGCCCCTTGTGGCCGCGTTTTTCGTTTATACTCCGCCCAAATGCTTTCCGGAGTTTATGGAATGACTGAAGAAAAGAATACCGTGGAAAAATCAGAAACCAGGAAAGCCGCAGATCCGGAAATTGAGCCCGGTGAAGTGGTTGAAGAGGAGCTTGTTGAGGGGGCAAAGGTTCGTCGCAAAGGCATTTACCTGCTTCCCAACGCGCTGACGACAGCCTCTCTGTTCTCTGGATTCTATGCGATTGTTTCTGCCGCCAATGGTGTGTTCGACAATGCGGCCATTGCCATTTTCGTGTCCATGATTCTGGATGGACTGGATGGCCGTGTTGCCCGGATGACGAATACTCAGAGCAAATTCGGTGAGGAATACGACAGCCTTGCCGACATGGTGGCCTTCGGTGTTGCGCCCGGCCTGGTGGCGTTTTTCTGGTCCCTCAACGGGTTGGACAAGGTGGGCTGGGTGGTTACGTTCATCTACGTGGCCGGCGCAGCATTGCGGTTGGCCCGGTTCAATACCCAGATCGGCTCCGTGGACAAAAAATACTTTGTGGGCCTGCCCAGTCCATCGGCCGCCGCATGCGTTGCGGGGCTGGTGTGGTGTTTCCACAGTTTCGAGCCATCGTCCTGGCTGACGTTGCTGACAATTATCGTTGTGGCCGGAACCGGTGTGCTGATGGTCAGCAATATTCTCTACCGCAGCTTCAAGGATCTCGATCTTCGAGGTCGGGTGCCTTTCGCGGCAATACTTCTGGTGGTGCTGGTGTTTGTGGTGATCGCCCTTGATCCCGCCACCGTACTGTTCACCGGGTTCCTGATTTACGCGCTTTCCGGCCCGGTTCGAGCTCTGTTCCGTCGCAAGCCGGCCCGCGCCCGGTAGGGCTTGCCCCTCGGCCGAGTGATTCGGCCGGGAATTTTCTCGGGAACCTCCGGTCAGTTACCTCAAGTAATGAATTGGAGATTCCCGATGCTTATCAAGCGCCGCCCATCGTGGGCTCTGTCAGAATCTGAAGTGACGCCTGAATCCGTCTACCTGAACCGGCGGAAATTCATGGCCGGGACGATGGCATCCGCTGCGGCGCTGATCATGCCGGCCCTTCTCAAGGCGGAGGAGGGCGGAATTCCTGGCGACGCCCTGCAGTATAAGGCCATGCCGGCGTTTTCTACCGACGAAAAGAAAGCGCCTTACCCCGCGATTACTTCCTACAACAACTTTTATGAGTTTGGTACGGACAAAGGCGACCCTGCGCGATATGCAGGCGCCATGTCGGTCGACCCCTGGTCTGTATCTGTCGAAGGTGAATGTGCAAAGACAGGCGCCTATGCGCTGGAAGATCTGCTGAAGCCTCACCAGTACCAGGAGCGTATTTACCGGTTGCGTTGCGTGGAAGCCTGGTCGATGGTGATTCCGTGGGTCGGTGTGCCGTTGGCCGAAGTGCTCGCCAGTCTGCAGCCGACATCAAAAGCTAAATACGTCTACTTCGAAACGCTTCATGATCCGGACCAGATGCGTGGGCAGCGCTCCATGTTCAGCGTGATTGACTGGCCCTACCGGGAGGGGCTCCGGATGGACGAGGCCATGAACGAGTTGTCGTTTCTGGCCATTGGTTTGTACGGCAAGACCCTGCCAAACCAGAATGGTGCGCCGATCCGCCTGGTTGTGCCGTGGAAGTATGGCTTCAAGAGCATCAAGTCGATCGTCCGTATCCGCTTCATGGAGGAGCGACCCAAGACCAGCTGGGAGATGATTGCGCCTGAAGAGTATGGCTTCTATGCCAACGTGAATCCGGAAGTGGATCATCCGCGCTGGAGTCAGAAACGTGAGCGTCGCCTGCCCTCTGGTTTGTTGAGTCCGAACTGGATCGAGACAGTGAAGTTTAACGGCTATGGTGAACAGGTCGCTCATCTATACAAGGATATGGATCTTTCCAGGTATTATTGATGGCATCCAAGGCTTCTCGTCAATTTCCCTATGCTCCGGTTAAAGTCCTGGTTTTTCTGTCCTGCCTGATTCCGCTCGCGTTGATCGGGTGGGACATCCAGAGTGGTAATCTGGGGCCTGATCCAGGCCAGACCATTACGGAAGCACTGGGTATCGCGGCGTTCCAGTTTCTGCTGATAACCCTGTTGATCTCACCATTGCGAAAAATCACAGGTTGGGCCGGTTGGCTCCGCTTTCGCAGGATGCTGGGGTTATATGCTTTTTTCTACGCGGCTTTGCATGTGCTCGCCTTCCTCCAGTTCATCCTTGGATGGTTTGATCTATGGGCAACCTTTACCAAGCGTCCCTATATCATCGCGGGTGGCTTGGCGTTGCTGTTAATGGCGCCGCTGGCGGCGACCTCGACCAGGGGAATGATGAAAAGGATGGGGCGCGGCTGGAAACCATTACATCGTCTTATCTACAGTTCGGCGGTTCTGGCCTGGGTTCATTTCCTGTGGCAGGCACGCAGCGATGTGACCGAAATGATGATCTACGGCCTGTTGCTGGCTGTTTTGCTGGGCGCCAGGGTGTACTGGTCTGGTTTTTCCACCCTCATTCCTCTTAAAAGAACGTGATTTTGGTCAAGGGCTGAACGTTTTGGCGGGTATTTGATCACTCGCATAGGTGGAAACCGAAGCCCGGTAAAATAAATTGAAAATGGGCGTTGACAGTTTTCCTGAGGGCTGTAGAATGCGCACCACTTCTGAGGGACACGGCAGACAACGCCGGTTCACGAGGAAC